>JBQCEF010000325.1:0-9377 GCA_051960495.1 Nocardioides sp.
TGCGACCACGGCGTCCCGGCCGGGAAGCCCTCGCGCTCGTCCCCGGCCGTCTCGTCGTAGACGTAGTCGCAGGACGGGCAGACGTAGCGCGCCACTACGCCGCCTCGGACACCGCGGCCGCGGGCACGCCGTACCGGCGCAGCACCTTGGCGCGCTTGGACGGAGCGATGTTGGCGCGGGTGATGTCGCCGTCGAAGTGCGCGAGCACACGCTTGTCCATGACCTTGAACCACAGCGGGGGGACCAGCGCGAGGATGATCAGCCCGGCGTAGCCGGTCGGCAGCACCGGGGACTCCTCGAAGTCGCGCAGGGTCTGGTAGCGCCGGGTGGGGTTCGCGTGGTGGTCGCTGTGCCGCTGCAGGTGGTAGAGCAGCACGTTCGTGGCGATGTTGTTGCTGTTCCAGGAGTGGGACGGCTGCACCCGCTCGTAGCGGCCGGTCTTGTCGGGCCCGGTGCGCTGGCGGAGCATGCCGTAGTGCTCGAGGTAGTTGACGACCTCCAGCAACGAGAAGCCGATCACCGCCTGGATCACCAGGAACGGCAGGATGCCGACGCCGAACGCGATGACCAGCGCTCCCCAGAGCACGGCCGACATCAGCCAGGCGTTGAGCACGTCGTTCTTGATCGACCAGTGGCTCTTGTTGCGCCGCTTGAACCGGGGCTTCTCGAGGTTCCACGCCGAGCGGAGCGAGCCGGCGACGGTGCGGGGCCAGAACGCGTAGAAGGTCTCCCCGACGCGGCTGCTGGCCGGGTCCTCGGGGGTCGCCACCCGGACGTGGTGGCCGCGGTTGTGCTCGATGTAGAAGTGGCCGTAGAAGCTCTGGGCCAGCGCGATCTTGGCGAGCCAGCGCTCGTGGGACTCCTTCTTGTGGCCGAGCTCGTGGGCGGTGTTGATGCCGATGCCGGCGATCGTGCCGATCGTCATCGCGAGGCCGATCTTGTCGACCGTGCTCATCGCCGGGGCCCACGAGGGCTCGGTGAACATCGCGCACGCCCAGACCAGCGCGGCGTACTGGATCGGCAGGAAGAGGTAGGTGATCCAGCGGTAGTACTTGTCGTTCTCGAGCGCGTCGATCACGTCGTCCGGCGGGTTGCTGCGGTCGAGACCGGCGAGCAGGTCGATGACCGGGATGACCACGAACACCACGATCGGGCCGAGGTACCAGAACAGGCTCAGCCCGGTCGCCTCGACCAGCCCCCAGGCCCCGAACCCGAGCGAGGGCACCACCAGGCCGAGCAGCCACAGGTAGCGCTTCTTGTCCTGCCACTGCTCGGTGGAGCCGGCGGGCACGGTGCCGGTTGTCGGGCCGGTGGTCGGGCCGGTGGTCGGGCCGGTGGGTTGCGTGGTGGTCATGGGGTACCTCCAAGTGCGGTTTACAAGAAGGTAGATTCTGTAAAGTGGGTCGTCAAGAGGTGATCCAGATCTCGGTCGTTCGGACGCCCGGTGGAATAGACCGCGGCGGCGACGGCTTGCTCCCGGTGTGACCCGTCGCCTCGTCCAGCTCTTCGCCGGCCTCGCGCTGTACGGCGTCAGCCTCGCGCTGGTGCTGCGCGCCGGCCTCGGGCTCGCGCCCTGGGACGTCTTGCACCAGGGCCTGGCCGGCATCCTCGGGACGACCGTGGGGCAGATGGTCATCGCGGTCAGCTTCGTGGTGCTGCTGCTGTGGATCCCGCTCCGGGAGCGGCCCGGCTTCGGCACGGTCGCCAACGCGGTCCTGGTCGGGGTGTTCGTCGACCTCACCATGGCCGTCCTCGACGACGCCGGGTCCTGGTGGGCGCGGATCGCGCTGCTGCTCGCCGGGGTCGGCCTCAACGGACTGGCCACCGCGCTCTACATCGGCGCCTCGCTCGGCTCCGGACCCCGCGACGGACTGATGACCGGCCTGGTGCGTCGTACCGGCCGGTCGGTGCGCGTGGTCCGCACCGGCCTGGAGGTCACCGTCCTGGCCGTCGGGTGGCTGCTCGGCGGGACCGTCGGGGTCGGCACGCTGCTCTACGCGCTCGCGATCGGACCGATCGCGCACGCGCTGCTCCCGGTGCTCACCGTGCCGCGCGCGGCGCCGCCGCCCCGCACGGTCCTGGGTGACGAGATCGCCTAGGCTCGAGGCATGACGACTGCGGTGGCCGAGCCCGAGAGCAAGCGCAAGCGCCGCCACATCCCGCTGTGGGCCGAGACGGTCATCCTGGTCGCCCTGGCGCTGATCATCTCCGCGGTCGTCAAGACGTTCTTCGTGCAGATGTTCTTCGTCCCGTCGGGCTCGATGCGGCCGCTGTTCGTCAACGACGACCGGATCCTGGTCGAGAAGGTGTCCTACTGGGACAGCGAGCCCAAGCGCGGCGACGTGGTGGTGTTCGCCGACCCGGGCGGCCAGTGGCTGGGGCCCGAGGGCCAGGTGAAGCTCAACCCGGTGCAGACCCTGCTCTCCCACGTCGGCCTCTACCCGACCGGCGGGCACCTGGTGAAGCGGGTGATCGGCATCGGCGGCGACACCGTGAAGTGCTGCGACAAGCAGGGCCGGGTCACCGTCAACGGGGTGCCGCTGGAGGAGAAGGACTACATCCTCGACGGCTACCCGCCCTCGGACAAGAAGTTCAAGGTCACCGTGCCCGAGGGCCGGCTGTGGATGATGGGCGACAACCGGTCCAACAGCGAGGACTCGCGCTACCACCAGGACCTCACCGGCGGCGGCACGATCCCGGAGTCGGCGGTGGTCGGCAAGGTGTGGGCGATCGTGTGGCCGATGGACCGGTTCCACGTGCTCAGCACGCCGACCACGTTCGGCAACCCGGCGCTGCTCACCAGCGGCCCGGACCCCAGCGAGTGAGCATCCAGGTCCGGTTCGTCCGGCTGCCGCTCGAGGTCCTCGACGCCCTGCTCGCCGGGGACCTCGCGGCCGCGTCCCGCCTCGCCGGGGTGGAGCTGACGCCGTACGTCCTCGAGCACGGGTGGCTCTGGCAGATCCGCGCCGACCAGATCCGGCGCGACCCCGCCGCGGCCGACTGGGTCGCCCGGGCCGCGGTCGTCGGCGGCGTCGTGGTCGGTCACGCCGGCTTCCACGGCCCTCCGGACGCCGACGGGATGGTCGAGGTCGCCTACTCGGTGGACCCGGCCTACCGGCGACGGGGCTACGCGACGGCGATGCTCGCGGCCGCGATCGCATGGGCGTCGGCCGACCCGGCCGTGCGGACGGTCCGGGCGAGCATCAGCCCCGACAACGAGGCGTCACTCGGGACCATCAAGCCGTTCGGGTTCGTCCAGGTCGGCGAGCAGTGGGACGAGGAGGACGGCCTCGAGCTGATCTTCGAGGTGCCCGTCCCGTGACCACACAGACCGCCAAGTCCGCGAGCCGGCTGCCCGACCGTGCCCGGGTCGTCATCGTCGGCGGCGGCGTCATCGGCTGCTCGGTGGCCTACCACCTCGCGCACTCCGGCTGGACCGACGTGGTGCTGCTCGAGCGGGACCGGCTCACCTCGGGAACCACCTGGCACGCCGCGGGCCTGATGACCTGCTTCGGCTCGACGTCGGAGACCTCGACCGCGATCCGGCTCTACTCCCGGGAGCTCTACGCGCGCCTGGAGGAGGAGACCGGCCAGGCCACCGGGTTCAAGCCGGTGGGCCTCATCGAGGCGGCCGCCGACGAGGCCCGGCTGGAGGAGTACCGCCGGGTCGCGGCGTTCCAACGCCACCTCGGGCTCGAGGTCGAGGAGATCTCGCCGCGCGAGATGGCCGGCCTGTTCCCCTGGGCGCGGACCGACGACCTGCTCGCCGGCTTCCACGTCCCCGGCGACGGCCGGGTCAACCCCGTCGACGTGACCACCGCCCTGGCCAAGGGCGCGCGCCGGCTCGGGGTGCGGATCGTCGAGGGCGTCCCGGTCGAGGACGTGCTGGTCGCACCGGGCTCGGGCGCGGGAGCCGGGCGCGTCACGGGCGTCCGGGTCTCGACGGGCGAACCCGGCGAGACGGTGGAGATCGAGGCCGAGTACGTCGTCAACTGCGCCGGCATGTGGGCCCGCGAGCTCGGTGCCCGCAACGGTCTGGTGATCCCCAACCAGGCGGCCGAGCACTACTACCTGATCACCGACACGATCGCGGGCCTCGACCCGGACGCGCCGGTCTTCGAGGACCCCGCCTCCTACGGCTACTACCGCGAGGAGGGCGGCGGGATGATGGTCGGCCTCTTCGAGCCGCAGGCGGCGCCGTGGCAGGTCGAGGGCATCCCGCGCGACTTCTCCTTCGGGACGATCCCGCCGGACTGGGACCGGATGGGCCCGTTCCTGGAGAAGGCCATGGCCCGGGTGCCGGTCACCCTCGAGGTCGGCGTGCGCACGTTCTTCTGCGGCCCGGAGTCGTTCACCCCCGACCTCGCCCCGGCGGTCGGCGAGGCGCCCGGGATCCGCAACTACTTCGTGGCCGCCGCCATGAACTCGGTGGGCATCCTCTCCGCGGGCGGGCTCGGCCGGGTGCTGGCCCACTGGATCACCACCGGCCGTCCGGACGTCGACGTCACCGGCTTCGACGTCGACCGGTTCCGCCCGTGGCAGGCCGACGACGCCTACCGCGCCGCGCGCACCACCGAGATCCTCGGCACGGTGTACGCCGCGCACACGCCGGGCACCCAGCTGCGCACCGCTCGCAACCGGCTGCTCTCGCCGGTCCACGACCGGCTCGTCGAGCAGGGCGGCTACCTGCGCGAGGTCTCGGGCTGGGAGGGCGCCGACTGGTTCGCCGGACCGGGGGTCGTGCCGACCGCCGAGCCCACCTGGGGGCGGGCCCCCTGGTTCGAGCACTGGGAGGCCGAGCACCGGGCCGTGCGCGAGGGCGTGGGCCTGATGGACATGAGCTTCATGGCGAAGTTCCGGGTGCGGGGTGCCGACGCCGGCCGCGTGCTCGACCGGATGTCGGCGGGTGCCGTGAACGAGCGGGCCGAGACGATCACCTACACCCAGTGGCTCGACGAGGACGGCCGGATCGAGGGCGACCTGACGGTCACCAAGCTCGCCGAGGACGACTTCCTCGTGGTCGCCTCCGACACCGCGCACGGCCACACCGCGGCCTGGCTGGCGCGCCACGCCGGGGACGCCGACTGCACGGTCACCGACGTCACCGCCGACTTCGGCCAGCTCAACGTCCAGGGCCCGAGGTCACGTGAGGTGCTCGGCGAGCTGACCGACGCCGACCTGTCCACCGAGGCGTTCGGTTTCCGCACCGCCCGCTGGATCGAGGTCGCCGGCGTGCGGGTCCTGTGCGTGCGGATCACCTACCTCGGCGAGCTCGGCTACGAGCTCTACGTCCCCGCGGCGCGCAGACCCTGCACGTGTACGACGCACTCCGGGCCGCAGGTGCGTCGTACGGGCTGCGCCCGGTCGGGCTCAAGGCGCTCGCGTCGCTGCGGATGGAGAAGGGCTACCGCGACTTCGGCCACGACATCGACAACACCGACTGCCCGCTCGAGGCCGGACTCGGCTTCGCGCTCGCGCTGGACAAGCCCGGCGGCTTCGTCGGTCGTGACGCGGTGCTGGCCCGCAGGGACGCGAACGCCGCCGCGGGCGGGATGCGGCAGCGGATCGTGCAGGTGCGGGTGCTCGACCCCGAGCCGCTGCTGCACCACGCCGAGGTGATGTACCGCGACGGCGCGGCGGTCGGCTACGTCCGGTCGGCGTCCTACGGCTGGACGCTCGGCGGGGCGGTCGGGCTGGCGATGGTCTCGGGTGGGGGCGAGCCGGTGACGCCGGCCTGGATCCGCGCCGGCAGCTGGGAGGTCGACATCGCCGGCACCCGGCACCCGGTCGAGGTGTCGCTGCGGCCGATGTACGACCCGACCTCGGCGCGGGTCAGGGCCTGACCGAGGGGACGACTGACGCGTCCGGTGCGGTCAGCCAGAGGGCGTCGTACGGCGCCAGCTGCACCGAACCGTCGCGCACCCGGGGCGTGGTCCCGCTGAGCCGGTCCACCACGGTGCCGAGGTCGAGGCCGAGGCCCGCCAGCACCTCGCCGGGCACGTGCCGCGGCTCGGGCATCACGTTGTAGGCGCCGAGCATCGTGCCGAGCGGGTGGCGTCGGGCCACCAGGAAGACGCCGGGGTCGCGCGGGTCGAGCACCTCCGCGGGCACCGAGGCGTGCAGGTGCGGCAGCCGGGACCGCGCGTCGACCAGGTGCCCGATGCCGGCCCGGATGCCGTGCGGGTCGTCGTCGGCCGGCCAGGGCATCCGCGGGCGGTGCACCCACCGGTTGTCGTCGGCGTGCCGCGGCTCGTCGGCCCAGTGGTCGTCGTTGAGCAGGCCGAGCTCGTCGCCCATCCAGATCACCGGGATGCCGCCGAAGCCGAGGACGATCGCGTGCACGAGCAGGATCCGCCGCACCGCGTCAGGGTCCCCGGCCTCGAGGCCGGCGAGCGACGCCAGCGAGCCGGAGATCCGCCGGTCGCCGGTCAGCGAGTTCTCCTGGAACACCAGCCCGCGCGCCCAGGAGCCGGGGAAGTCCCCGGCGTAGAAGTCCGACAGGAAGCGCCGGTGCGCGAACCCGTCCAGACCGACCGCCGCCGCGTCCTCGTCGGAGATCGCCCAGCCGATGTCGTCGTGGCAGCGCGCGTAGGTGATCCACGCGGTCGTGGTCGGGGCCGGCGGCAGCTGCTGGAGCGCCCGGGCGGCGAGCCTCGCGTCCTTGCTGGCGAGCATCGACCAGATCTGCACCATCAGGCTGTTGTGGTAGGCGAGGTCGCTGACCTTGCCGTGGTGCTCGCCATGGCCGAGGTAGGCCAGCAGGTCCTGCGGGCCGACGATCGCCTCGGCCTTGAACAGCACTGCCGGGCACGCGATCCGGGCCACGGTGCGCAGCGCCTGGGTCAGCGCGTGCACCTCCGGCTGGTTCTGGCAGTTGGTGCCGAGCCGCTTCCAGGTGAACGCGATGGCATCGAGCCGGAAGATCTCCACCCCGTTGTTGGCGTGGGTGAGGATCACGTCGGCGTAGGCGCACAGCACGTCTGGGTTGGACCAGTTGACGTCCCACTGGTAGTCGTTGAACGTCGTCCAGACCCAGCCGTCGAGCTCCTCGTCGTAGCTGAAGCTGCCCGGCGCGAAGTCCGGGAAGACCTCGGGCAGCGTCCGCTCGTAGGCGTCGGGCATGGTCCGGTCGGGGAAGATCCAGAAGAAGTCGCGCATCCGCGGATCACCCTCGCGGGCCTTGCGCGCCCACTCGTGCTCCCGGGCGACGTGGTTGAGCACGAGGTCGATGCACAGGCTGATCCCGTGCTCGTGCAGGGCCGCGGTCAGCTGCCTCAGGTCCGCGACCGTGCCGAGGTCCGCGCGCACGTCGTAGTAGTCGGCCACCGCGTAGCCGCCGTCGTTGGGCCCCTCCCGAGGGGTGAGCAGCGGCATCAGGTGCAGGTAGGTGACGCCCAGCTCGTCGAGGTAGCCGATCCGCTCCGCGACGCCGTTCAGGTCGCCGGCGAACCGGTCGGCGTAAGCGGCGTAGCCCAGCATCCGCGGCGACTGGAACCAGTCGGGCTCGAGCGAGCGGCGCAGGTCGAGCCGGTGCAGCGCCTCGTCGCGGGCCGCGAACGCGCTCGCGGCCTGCTCCACCAGCCGGTCGGCGACGCCGAGGTGGTCGTCGTACAACGGCTCGAGCGCCGCGACCAGGTCCGGCAGCCAGCGCTCCAACCGGGCGGCGAACAGCTCGCGCCGGTGCGCGGGGAGACCGTCGAGCGCGGACCGGATGCCGGGGGTCATCGCCCCATTGTTGCGGGTCCGGCCGCGCCCGTCGCCACCGTCTTGTCGGTGCCGCCTGTCAGGGTGGTCCCCATGCCACCGGCCCACCCGTCCCCTGATGAGATCGGTACCGGACATGACTCACGACCCGAACACCCTCGCGAAGGTGCGCAAGCTGCTGGCCAAGGCCGAGGACCCCGCCGCCACCGCTGAGGAGGCGGAGACCTACACCGCCAAGGCCGCCGAGCTGATGGCGGCCTACGGCATCGACCGGGCGCTGCTCGCCGAGGAGCGGCCCGACTCCGACTGCGTGGGCGACCGGGTCGTCGTGCTCGACGCGCCCTACGCGCTCGACAAGTCGTCCTTGCTGAGCAGCGTCGCGTTCGCGCTGCGCTGCCGTGCCGTACGACGCATCCGCTACGTCGGCCCGCGCGCGACCAAGCAGGTCTCGATCCACCTGTTCGGGTTCGACTCCGACCTGCTCCGGGTCGAGATCTTGTTCACCAGCCTGCTGGTGCAGGCGCAGACCGCCCTCGTGCGGGTCGACGCGCCGCCGTGGGAGTCGCTGGCGGCCTACCGCCGCTCCTGGCTGGCGGGCTTCACCGCCGCCGTCGCCCGCAGGCTCCACGAGGCGGAGCAGCGGGCTGCGCAGGAGGCCCAGGCGAGCCGGGAGGGCCCCGCGCCGCGGTCCGGCGACGGCGCGGGTGCGGATGCCGCTCGCGACCGGTCCGTCGCCCTGGTCCTGGTGGAGCGCAGCAGCCGCGTCGAAGCGGCCGTCGACGCGGAGTACCCGCACCTGGGCACCGCGCGGACCCGGCGGCTCTCCGGCAGCGGCAGCCGGTCCGGCTGGCAGGCGGGGCAGCGCGCCGACCTCGGCGACGGCACCCGCGTGGGCAGTCAGTCCTTGCGGGCCTTGCGCTCGGCGAGGTAGGCGAGCCGGCGCAGCGCCTCGACGTTGCGGCCGTGCAGGAAGACGTCCTCGACCGGGTTGGGCAGCCACGACATCGGGCCGGAGTGCAGCCGCTCCTCCATCACGACCTCGGTCTGCTCGGGCCCGCGCGGGGTGCACCGCATGGTCACGACGCCCTCGCCGCCGGGCCACACCCGCACCTTCAGCCGGAGCTCACGTGGTGGGTCGTACTTCTCGACCTCGGTGTTGTCGCTGATCAGCATCGGCCACATCCCGACCGAGTGGTGGATGTGCGTGCCCACCTCCGGCCAGCCTTCCTCCACGCGCCGGATACGGGCCGCGCCGACCACCCAGGTGGCGTAGGACCAGCCGTCGCGGAAGACGTCGAAGACGTCCTCGGGGGTGCAGTTCATGACGCGGGTGGTGCGGCTCATGAGCGCGGAGTACCCCGCCACCGACCGCGCAAACGAGCGTGCCCCAGGGCCGCCCGGGCCGCGTTCATGCCGCAGGCGCCGTGGACCCCGCCGCCCGGGTGCGCCGAGGCGGACCCGAGGAACAGCCCGCCGACCGGTGTCTCGGCCCGGCCCAGCCCGGGGACCGGCCGGAACACCAGCTGCTGGTGCAGTGCGGCCGTGCCGCCGTTGAGGGCCCCGCCGACGAGGTTCTCGTTGCGCGCCTCCAGCTCCCGCGGGCCCAGCACGCGCCGCGCCAGGACCCGGTCGGCGAACCCGGGCGCGTAGTGCTCGATCCGCGCCTGCATCCG
>JBQCEF010000326.1:0-5025 GCA_051960495.1 Nocardioides sp.
CCAGGTGGTGGCCGCCGTACCGGACGCGGTGGGGCTGCTCGACCCGTCCCGGCCGACGACGTGGATCAGCGGCCCGACCGCGACCAGCGACATCGAGCTCGACCGGGTCGAGGGCGTGCACGGCCCCCGGCACCTGCACGTGTGCGTCGTACGCGCCGAGCAGGTCGTCGCCGACGTGCCGGCGGCGGTGGCGCGGCTGGACCCGGCGCGCCCGCAGACCTGGATCAGCGGGCCGAGCGCGACCAGCGACATCGAGCTCGACCGGGTCGAGGGCGTGCACGGGCCGCGGCGGCTGCACGTGCTGGTGGTCGGCTGAGCCGGGCCGTGCACGGACGTGCACTCGACGCGCCGCCGCAGCCCGTGTCGACGAGCGGGGGCGGCTACGGTGAGCCGATGAGCGCGCGGATGCTGGTCGAACGGGTCACCCAGGCGTTCTGGGGTCTGCCGGCACTCGGGGCGGTCCTCGCCGCCGTCGGCGCGCTCGTCACGGTGCGGCTCGACCGGGCGTACGGCGGGGCGGGCGGACTGCTGTACGCCGGCGGACCGGACTCGGCCCGCGCCATCCTGCAGACCGTCGCCAGCTCGGTCCTGACCTTCGCCGGCCTGACCTTCTCGATCACGATCGTGGCGCTGCAGCTTGCCTCCAGCCAGTTCAGCCCGCGGGTGCTGACCTCGCTGCTGCGGGACCGGTGGACGCAGGGCGCGCTCGCCGTGTTCGTCGGCACGTTCGTCTACGCGCTGCTGATGCTGCGCGATGTCCGCGGCGGCGACGACTCGTTCGTCCCGGGGCTCGGCGTCGGGCTCAGCCTGCTGCTCGGGCTGGCCGCCATCGGTGCGCTGGTCGGCTTCATCCAGCACATGGCCCACTCGCTGCGCGTGGTCACCATCATCGACCGGATCTTCGCCCAGACGCAGAAGGCGCTGGCGGCGTGGTACCCGGACGAGCGGTCGGTCGCGCCGGAGGGCCGCGTGGTCGGCGGTCCGCGCGCCGTCGTCCGGGCGCAGGGCGACGGCGTGCTGGCGTGGTTCCACCGCGACGAGCTGGTCGCGCGTGCCGAGGCCGACGACCTGACCGTCGAGCTGCTCGTCCCGGCGGGGACCTGGGTCGCCGAGGGGCAGGAGCTGCTCGCCGTCCACGGCATGGCCGAGTCGTGCGAGTCGTTCAGCGGGCTGGTCGGCCTGGGTCGGGAGCGCGAGACGTCCCGCGACCCGTCGTACGGGTTCCGCCAGCTCGTCGACATCGCCGAGCGGGCCCTGTCGCCCGGGGTGAACGACCCGACGACGGCCGTGCAGTGCCTGGACCGGATGCACTCGTTGTTGCGCTGCATCGCGACGCGCGAGCTCGCCGTGGGGGACACCGTCGTCGACGGCGTGGTGCGGCTGCGGGTGCCCGTCCCGGACTGGTCGGACTACCTCGGGCTGGCCTGCGACGAGGTGCGGCACTGGGGCGCCGGATCGGTCCGCGTGCACCGGCGCATGGAGTCGATGCTGCGCGACCTGCGCGGCGTGGCGCCGGGGCTCCGCGCCGAGGCGGTCGACGCACAGCTCGAGCGGCTCGTCCGGCGCCGGGACGACGAGGTGGCCGAGGAGTGGCAGGCCGTCGCCCGGTCCGGTGACCCGGCCGAGTGGCTCGCGGACCGCGACCCAGCCTGAACCCCCGTCAGGACAGCGGGATCCGGGTCGCGCCCGGGACGCAGCCTTCACTCGCGCCGACGCGCTTGAGCCCGCGCAGGTCGCCGCGCGCGTACTCCGCCTTCGGGTATGAGTCCTGCGACATGATCTGCCGGCTGTCCCTCACGTGGCCCAACCCGACGGCGTGCCCGAGCTCGTGCAGGGTGAGCACCTTGCGGGCGTTGCGCACCTGCTTCTTGGTGCGGCCCAGCTTGGCGGTCAGGTCGAAGACGACGCGGCCCTCGGTGTACTCCGGGTCACCCTCGCCGATCCTGATCCAGTTCGCGGTGGCGTAGCCGGCCAGGCTGCCCTTGATGAGCGGCACCACCGACGGCTTCGCCCAGGCTATGGCGATGTCGGCGTTGGACGGGAACAGGGTCGTCGACTGGCCCGCGCGGAACGGGACGAAGCTGGTCCTGCCGGCGTAGCGGAACTGCAGCCCGGTCGCCTCGGACAGCTGGCGGAACCCCCACTTCACGGCCCTGAACGACGCGCGCGACATGTGGTCAGGGTTCACCCGGTAGCTGATGACCGCGCACGGGTTCCACCGGATCAGGTGGCCGGAGAGATAGGAGAACTGGCGGCCCGCACGGGGCTGGTAGCGGCGGTCCACGGTGACGCTGCCGGTGTTCGGCGAGGTGGCCGCCGGGTCGAGGCCCGTCGCCGGCGCGTACACGCGCAGGGTCTGGTGGGCCGCCCACCAGGTCGGCGCCGGGACCGCGTACGAGCCGTCGGGGCCGGACTTCCCGCTGGCGAGGGTGACCCACGAGCCGTTGCTGCCCTGCGCCTGCACGAGCACCGGCCGGCCCGGGCTGCCGCCCACCGTGCCGGTGACCGGTGCGCGCGTGCCGGTGGGAAGCGAGCCCGACGGGAAGGTCGCGGTGATCGAGCTGGCGTCCGCGGTCGTGGCGGCGGTGGCGGCCCGCGTGCCGGCGGTGGCGTGTGCCATCGGCACCAGCGCTGCGGTGAGCGCGAGCGCGACGAACGTGATCTGGCGACGCATGGTGAAGCCCTTCCCCGGTGGCAGGGGCGTCGCGTCCTGCGAGCGCAGGCCGGGTCGCGACAGGTCTCCCCGAGAAAGAGGATCGGCGGCCGGCGGGGTCGACTTGAGCCGGCTCAGCGGTGCACGAGGCGCGGCTCAAGTGCGCACGAGGCGCGGCTCAACTGCGCATGAGGCGCGGCTCAACGGGAGAGAGCACGGCGGCCGGCCTGCTCGAGCTCGCCGTCGAGGTGGTGCTGGCGCACGTAGATGCCGAGGTCGGCGATCGCGCGCGCCAGACGTGCGTTGCGGCTCAGCCCGCCGGGGCCGACGACCTTGGCGGCCTCGTCGAGCGCCCGGTCGGCGGCCGTTGCCACCGCCGTCCGCGCGTGGGCCACCTCGTGCTGCCAGCCGGGACGCTCGGACGTCACGGCGTCGAGGGCCAGGCGTACGGCGGCCTCCGCCTCCCAACGGGCCTGGTCCATCACGCCGACCCGGCGCAGCTGGTGGGCGGTCGGCGCGAAGCGGGCGAGCCCCGAGGCGACCAGGTCGACCAGCTGGTGGATCCCGCCGGCCCACACC
Organism: Nocardioides sp.; assembly: GCA_051960495.1. Classification (GTDB taxonomy): domain Bacteria; phylum Actinomycetota; class Actinomycetes; order Propionibacteriales; family Nocardioidaceae; genus Nocardioides_B. Next base: position 3,233 of record JBQCEF010000326.1, read on the forward strand.
GCCGCGGGTCCGAGCCCGCCGATCACGAAGCCGGGCCGGTCCAGGTAGAAGTCCGTCGGGCCGACCGGGACGAGCCCCCCGCCCTCGAGCGCGACGGTGAACGACCGGGACGCGTCCATCGCGGGCGTCTGCCAGGTCGACCGGTCCGCGACCACGTCGGTCACGGCGACGTCGAAGAGCAGGTGGTGCTCGGCATCCACCCAGCCTGGGACGAGCGCGCGGTCGATCAGCCCGATCCCGGAGGCGAACCGGACCTCGCCGGTCAGCCGCCACCGGCCCCCGCCCTCGCCGCCCTCGTCGACGGCCGCCGCGCCGGTGCCGGCCGACCGGGACGCCCACACGCCGTAGACCCCCGGGCCGGCAGAGACTCCGGCCTGGGCCAGGATCCGCATCGCGTCGGCGTGCCCCTCGACGAGCCGCGCCAGCGCGAGGTCGACGCGAGCCACCTCGTGGAGCGCCGCGACCAGCTCGTCCAGCGGCCCGGTCCACGCCTCGGTGCCCCGGCCGACCACCGTGCCCAGGCCCTCGCGCATCCGGTCGTCGCCGGAGCGCAGGTCGTCGGCGTCGAGGCCGGCCGCCAGGTCCGTCGTACCGCCGGCGGAGGCCGCCGCGTGCCGGCCGGTCACGCCGGGACCTCGTAGAGGTCGAGCCGGAAGTGCGCGTCGAGGTGGTGCACGAGCCGGCGCGCGTCCCGCCGTCGCGCGTGCGCGGCGACCTCGTCCTGCATCCGTGCGCCCGAGAGGTGCGCGTCGTCGGGCAGGTGCAGCCAGTGCATGAACGCGAGGTGCCCGCCCGGCACGGCCGCGCCCCACAAGGCGTCGAGCGCGGCGGCCCGATCGGGGAGGTAGTAGAGGAACTCGGCGACGACCACCAGCTCGACCGGCTTCGCCAGGGGTACGTCGGGCAGAGTGCTGCGTCGTACCTCCACGTGGCCGAGGTCCGCGCACCGCTCCTCGGCCATCCGGACAGCCACCGCCGAGGAGTCGCTCGCGACCATCAGGTCGACCCGCTCGGCGAGCGCGCGGGTGGTGATCCCGGGGCCGCTACCCGGCTCCCACGCGGTGGCGTAGCGCTCCCGCGGGAGGGACGCCAGCAGCACGGCGAGCTTGCGCCGCTCGTACCAGGACGTCGCGACGTCCCAGGGGTCCGGGTCGGCGGCGTACATCGCGTCGAAGTCGGGGTCGGTCGGCACCCGCCCATCCTGCCCCCGCCGCCCGGCCGCCAACCCGGGCGGCGGATGTCACGTTTTGCGCCGTCCGCCGCCGGGGCACGCTGGAGGAATGAAGTCGACCCAGATCCGCCTTGCCGCCCGCCCCGTCGGGGAGCCCGACGACTCCTGCTTCGCCACCGAGGTGGTCGACCTGCCGGACCTCGAGGACGGGCAGCTGCTGCTGCGCACCGTATACCTCTCGCTCGACCCCTACATGCGCGGGCGGATGAGCGCCGCGAAGTCCTACGCCGCGCCGCTCGAGATCGGCGACGTGATGCTCGGCGGGACCGTGTGCGAGGTCGTCGAGTCGCGCGCCGCGGACGTGCCGGTCGGCACGATGGTGCTCTCGTTCTCCGGCTGGCAGACCTACGCGATCAGCGACGGCCGCGGCCTGCGCAAGCTCGACACCTCGGTCCCGGTCTCGACCGCCCTCGGGGTGCTCGGCATGCCGGGCTTCACCGCGTACGCCGGGCTGCTCGAGATCGGCAAGCCACAGCCCGGGGAGACCGTCGCGGTCGCCGCCGCCACCGGGCCGGTCGGCTCCGCGGTCGGCCAGATCGCCAAGCTCAAGGGCGCGCGAGCG
>JBQCEF010000327.1:0-3676 GCA_051960495.1 Nocardioides sp.
CTCCGCCGTGGGGGTCCCCCAGCTCGAGGGGGTGGCGCTGCACCCGCGCCGGGCGCGCGCCGACCCCGACGGGGGTGCCTACGCCTACAGCACCTCCACCACCGCGGGCACCCTGCGGGGGTGGTATTCGAGCGTTCCGGTGTTCTCGATGACGTACGTCGCCACCGCGCGACGCTGTTCCCGCGAGGCCTGTGCCGCCACCCGGGAGCGGGCGTCCTCGGCGGTCCATCCGCGCAGCATGGTCATCCGCTCGACCTGCGTCTCCACCGGGGTGTCGACGACGATCACCGCGTCGAAGGCATCGCCCTGTCCGGTCTCGGCCAGCAGCGGGATGTCGTGCACCACGAGTGCACCCTCGGGCGCGGCGGACTCGAGCTCGGCCCCGCGGGCGCGCACCAGCGGGTGGATGATCGCCTCCAGTCGCCGTCGGGCGGCGTCGTCCGCGAAGACGATCGCGCCGACGGCCGGCCGGTCGAGCTCCCCGTCGGCGGTCAGCACGCCGGGCCCGAACTCGTCGACCACCTGCTTCAGCCCCGCGGTGCCGGGGGCGACCACCTCCCGGGCGAGCTGGTCGGCGTCGATCACCACCGCCCCGAGCTCGGCGAGGATCGCCGACACGGTGCTCTTGCCCGAGGCGACGCCCCCGGTCAGCCCGACGCGCTTGCGCACCCGTTGCTCAGTCACGGGTGGCAGTATCGCAGCATGGCCCTGACCCAGTACCTCGTCGCCTCGTCGCTGGACGGCTTCATCGCCGACGAGAACGACAACCTCGACTGGCTGCTCACCATGCCGGGCGGCGACGACGAGGCCAACCCCTACCCCGCGTTCATCGAGGACGTCGGCGCGCTCGCGATGGGCGCCACGACGTACGAGTGGATCCGCGACCACCACCCCGGGCAGTGGTTCTACGGCGACCGGCCCACCTGGGTGTTCACGCACCGCGACCTTCCCCGCATCGAGGGCGCCGTCCTGCACTTCACCCACGCGCCCGTGCCCGAGGTGCACGCGGAGATGCTGGCGGCGGCCGGCGGGCGCAACGTGTGGCTCGTGGGTGGCGGCGAGCTCGTCGGCCAGTTCCTCGACCACGATCTGCTCGACGAGCTGATCGTCTCCGTCACGCCGGTGCTGCTCGGCCGCGGCGCCCCCCTGCTCCCCCGCCGGCGCACCGAGCCGATGCGGCTGCTCTCGGCGATCGCCTCCCCGGCGCACACGTTCGTCCACCTGCACTACTCGCTTCGGTAGCACGCGCGGTCCTGGCGGGCCGCCAGCGGCGACGACGTCACATCACGTCCGGATCACGATCCGGTTACTAGCGCAATCGCAACAGTTTGCCATTGCATCCATCGGGTAGTGGGCCCCCATGGGAACAACCGCGCAGGGCAGCAGCACGACAGCGCTCAGCTGTCGACTCCTCGGCCACCGCCCCGCCTTCCGGTCCGCGGGCCGCAGGTTGGTGTGGGAGTGCGAGCGCGACGACTGCGACATGCGGGGGGCCAAGGAGTACGCCTCCCCCGAAACCGCGCAACGGTTCGCGGACGCCTTCGACCGGCGGGACTCCGCCGACCTCGGCCGTCGCGCTCCGCTGCTCGGACTGTTCCCGCTGCGCCTGTGGCACCGGATGCGGCGTTCCGCGTCCTGACCGCCTGACGCATCCCGACCGGCCACGGCGCCCGGCGCCAGGACAGGAGGAAGCCTATGAGCTCCGACGTCGAGCTCGGCACGATCAAGACCCAGGTACCCGCGCGACTCGACCGGCTGCCGTGGTCGAAGTTCCACTGGCGCGTCGTGCTCGGGCTCGGCGGGGTGTGGATCCTCGACGGCCTCGAGGTCACCATGGTCGGCAGCGTGGCGGCTCGGCTGACCGAGAAGGGCAGCGGGATCGACATCTCCGTCGCCCAGATCGGCACCGCGGCGGCGATCTACATCGTCGGCGCCTGCCTCGGGGCTCTGTTCTTCGGCCAGCTCACGGACCGCTTCGGCCGCAAGAAGCTCTTCTTGCTGACCCTGGCCATCTACATCGTGGCGACCGTCGCGACGGCGTTCGCGTTCGCGCCCTGGTACTTCTACCTCGCGCGGTTCTTCACCGGCGCGGGCATCGGTGGCGAGTACGCAGCCATCAACTCCGCGATCGACGAGCTGATCCCGGCGAGGGTGCGGGGCCGTGTCGACCTGGCGATCAACGGCTCGTACTGGGTCGGTTCCGCCGCCGGTGCCGCCGGCGCCCTGCTGCTGCTGGACACCTCCATCTTCCCGGCCGAGCTGGGCTGGCGACTCGCCTTCGGGATCGGGGCGGTCCTGGGCCTGCTGGTGCTGTTCGTACGGCGTCACGTGCCGGAGAGCCCTCGCTGGCTGTTCATCCACGGCCACGAGGAGGAGGCCGAACGCATCGTCGAAGGTCTCGAGCACGACATCACGGCGGAGACCGGCCAGGAGCTCGACGAGCCGGAGGACGAGCTGGAGGTCCGCCAGCGCAAGACGATCCCGTTCCGGGAGATCGCGAAGGTCGCCGTCAAGTCCTACCCGAAGCGGGCGGCGCTGGGGCTGGCGCTTTTCATCGGCCAGGCCTTCATCTACAACGGCGTGACGTTCAACCTCGGCACGCTGCTCACCGGCTTCTTCGACGTGTCGTCGGGGATGGTGCCGTTGTTCGTGATCATCTGGGCCCTCGGCAACTTCGCCGGCCCGGTCACGCTGGGACGCCTCTTCGACACCGTCGGCCGCAAGCCGATGATCTCCGGGACCTACATCGGGTCCGCGCTCGTCGCCGTCGTGCTCGCGCTCTACCTCGCGGGCGGCGGCGACAACAAGTGGGTCTTCCTCGCCGGCCTGGTCGTGTGCTTCTTCATGGCCTCCTCCGGCGCGAGCGCGGCGTACCTGACGGTCAGCGAGATCTTCCCGATGGAGACCCGGGCCCTCGCGATCGCGTTCTTCTACGCGATCGGCACCGCCATCGGCGGCATCTCCGGGCCGCTGCTGTTCAGCAGGTTCATCGCGTCCGGTGACCGGGATGTCGTCTCGGTGGCCTTCTACATCGGAGCCGGCGTGATGGCCCTCGCCGGAGTGGTCGAGATCCTGCTCGGCGTGAAGGCCGAGCAGGCGAACCTCGAGGACCTCGCGCAGCCGCTGACCAGCTCCGACGCCGACGGCGCCGGCAGCCACGGCGACGAAGACGCCGGCCAGGACCGCGACCGTGAGGGCCCCACGACCTCGAGCCGGCTGCGTCCCGGACCGGGGCGAGGCCCCAACTCGCCCTGGGTGAGCGTCCCGGGCCGCGAGGCCGACGATCGCGCCCTCGACCGGGAGGTCGACATCCTCGCCACGGTGCTCCAGCGGCGCGGACCGCTGGGACTCAAGGAGCTCTCGCGGGAGGCGGCCGCGTCGTACTGGGGTCCCGGCCGCTTCCGACGCGCCGTGCGCGAGGCGATCGCGAAGAACCGGATCGAGCGCCTTCGCGGAGACCTCGTGGGACCCATGGCGGGATCGGACGACGGCCGTGCCCGGGCGGGCGAGGACTGAGGAGGACCTCCTGCGAGGATGGCGCCGTGGCTCACGTCGAGATCAGGCCCGGTGACCGGATCGCCCTGCTCGTGCCGGGGTCGCCGGAGTACGTCGACCTCGTGATCGGCCTGCTCGCGGCCGGGATGTTCCCGGTGCCGCTCGACCCGCGGCTGACCGA
>JBQCEF010000328.1:0-2303 GCA_051960495.1 Nocardioides sp.
CGGTCGAGCACGTAGGACTCCACCCTCCGCTCGCGGACGCCGTCGAAGCGGACCATCCCGCGGATCCGGCTGATGAAGAAGATCTCGACGTCGACGCCGTAGAGCTCGAGGTCGTCGCGGTCGAGGACGTAGGCCTCCACCCGGCGCTCCCGCTCGCCCGCGAACGTCGGGTTCGTGCCGACGCTGATCGCCGCCGGATAGGTCTCCCCCGTGTCGTGGCGACGCAGCCAGCCGGCGTACACCCCGTCGGACGGGGCGGCGTGCATGCCGTGGGTGGGCACGTTGGCCGTCGGGTAGCCGAGCTCGCGGCCGCGCTGATCACCCCGGACCACCTCGCCGCGCACCGAGTAGACCCGGCCGAGCGCCTGGGCCGCGCCCTCGACGTCGCCGTAGGCGAGGCAGTTGCGGACGTACGTCGAGGACCACACCTGCGGTCCGCCGTCGAGCGCGATGCCCTCGGCGGTGAAGTCGAGCTCCGCGCCGAGGTCGCGCAGCGTGGCCACGTCACCGGCGGCCTTGTTGCCGAACCGGAAGTTCGCGCCGACGACCACTGCCTTCGCGTGCAAGGCGTCCACGAGCACCTGGCGCACGAACTTCTCCGGGGTCCACGCAGCGACCTCGCGGGAGAACGGCAGCACCAGCACCGAGTCCGCGCCGAAGCCGCCGAGCAGGGCGACGCGCTGGTCGACGGTCGTCAACGTGGGGGGCGCGTGCTCGGGCCGCAGCACCGCGATCGGGTGCGGGTCGAAGATCACGGCGACGACGTGCTCGACGCCGACCGCGCCGGCGACCTCGCGGGCGCGCCGCAGCACGTGCTGGTGACCGAGGTGGACGCCGTCGAAGTTGCCGATCGTGACCACGGTCCGCCCGAGGTCTCCGGGGACGTCGTCGGTGGAGCGCCACACATCAGTCACGGCGGCAAGCCTGCCACAGCCCGATTCGTCAGCGCTTTATGGGGACTTCTGTGGTGGCGGACCGCAGACGAATCGGGGTTCAGCCGGTGAAGACGGCGACGGGGGCCGCGACGGGGCCGCGCTGCTCGTAGAGCGCGAGGAACGAGCCGTCGGGAGCGAACACCGCGACCGGACCCGACGCGCCGAGCTCACGCTCGAGGGGGCGGCCGACCGCCACCGACCGCGCCTCGGCATCGTCCAGGTCGACCGACGGAAAGCAACGTCGGGCGACCTCGGAGATGTCGATCGTCGTGAAGTCGTCAGCGAGCTCGTCGAGCGTGCGCGCGTCGGCGAGCACGAACGGCCCGACCGCGGTGCGCCGCAACGCGGTGAGGTGTCCCCCGGTGCCGAGCTCGGCGCCGAGGTCACGGGCGCTCGCCCGGAGGTAGGTGCCGCTGCTGCAGCGGACGCTGATGTCGACGTCGAGCCACGGGCCCTCACGCCGGACCTCGGTGACCACGAGCTCGTGGACGGTGACGGCGCGCGCCGGGAGCTCGACGTCCTCACCGGCCCGGACGCGCTTGTAGGCACGCTCGCCGTCGACCTTGATCGCGGACACCGAGGACGGCACCTGATCGATCTCGCCGACGAACCGGCCGGCCGCGGACCGGACGTCGTCCTCGGTCAGCAGCTCGGTGGAGCGCTGCTCGCCGAGCTCGCCCTCGGCGTCGTCGGTGCTGCTCGCGGCGCCGAGGCGCACGGTGGCGTCGTACGCCTTCTCGGTCAGCATCAGGTGCCCGAGCAGCCGGGTCGCCCGGTTCAGGCCGAGCAGGAGGACACCCGTCGCCATCGGGTCGAGCGTGCCGGCGTGGCCGACCTTGCGGGTGCCCGCCAGCCGGCGTACACGGGCGACGACGTCGTGCGAGGTCATCCCCGCGGACTTGTCGACCACGACGAGCCCGGACCGCACCGGTGCGGCGCTCACTCCACGTCGGCGTCGAGCTCGTCGAGGTCCTCGAGCTCGTCGACCTCGTGGGGCTTGCGGTAGGGATCCTCGTCACCGGCGTAGCGGGCGCCGGCCGCCGAGGCCGCGACGGCCGCGTCGGCGGCACGGGCCTTGGCCAGCACCTCCTCGAGGTGCCGGGCGCTGTCCGGCAGCGCGTCGTGGATGAACTCCAGCGTCGGGACGTGACGCATCCCGAGCTGCTTGCCGACCTCGCTGCGGATCAGCCCCTTGGCCGACTCGAGCGCGGCGGCGGTGCTGGCGAGCTGGTCGTCCTCACCCATGACGGTGTAGAACACCGAGGCGTTCTGGGTGTCGCCGGTGACGCGGACGTCGGTCACCGTGACGAAGCCGAGGCGCGGGTCCTTGATCCGGCGCTCGAGCATCTCCGCGACGATCACCTGGAT
>JBQCEF010000329.1:0-4316 GCA_051960495.1 Nocardioides sp.
GCCGCCAACGCCGCCGGGACGTTCTCGAACCCGCTGACCCGCGGGTCGGCCCGGTCGTCGGTGGGGAAGGGGGCCCGCCACCGGGCGCCCTTGCGGACCAGCAGCAGGCCGACCCCGGCCGGGCCGCCCCACTTGTGCGCCGAGGCAGCCGCCGCGGACCAGCCGGCGGGCAGGTCCAGCCGCCCGGCCGAGGCGGCGAAGTCCACGAACAGCGGCACCCCGGCGGCCTCCGCGGCCGAGGCGACCTCCACCAGCGGCTGGACCGTGCCGACCTCCAGGTTGGCCGACTGCACGGCGACGACCCCCGCCGGCGGCTCCAGCGCGGTCCCGAGCTCCGCCACGGACACCCGCCCCAGCGAATCGACCGCCACCGGGTGCGTCGTACCCCCGAAGTGGCGGCCCCACCAGTCCCCGGCCGCGAACACCGCCGAGTGCTCGACCGCGGAATGCACCAGCCGCGTCGAGACCCGGCGCCGTCCCATCAGCAGCCCGAGGACGCCCTGGTGGACCGCCGCGGTGCCCGAGGAGGTGAAGCTGACCTCGTCCGGACGCACCCCCAGCACGGAGGCCACCACCTCCCGCGCGTTGTCGAGCAGGAGGCGGGCGTTTCGTCCCGGACCGTGCAGCCGCACCGGGTCGCCGTACCCCTGGTCGAGCGCCGCCAGGAGCGTCTCGCGGGCCACCGGGTGCAGCGGCTCGGAGGAGGCGTGGTCGAGATATCTCACACCGGCGAAACTACCGGCCCACCTAGGCGCCAAAGCAGGTTGCCTCAGTAGTAATGTTCCGCCTGTCCGTCGTTTGCAAGAGAGAGGCTCGTTCGTGGGTCTGCAACTCCCGAAGCGTGCGCGCAGGGTCGGGCTGGGTGCCGCGCTGGCCGTCAGCCTGCTGCTGCTGGGCGCCTGCTCGACCGCCGACCAGGAGCAGATCAAGCGCCTGGCCATGCCCGAGCCGGCGACCGACCGCGCCCCGGCCATCTACGACCTGTGGCACGGCGCCTGGCTCGCCGCGATCATCGTCGGCATCATCGTGTGGGGCCTGATCGGCTACGCGTCCTTCGCGTTCCGGCGCCGCAGCGAGGACGAGATCCCGGTGCAGACGCGCTACAACCTGCCGATCGAGATCCTCTACACGGTCGCCCCGATCGTCATGGTGCTGGTGTTCTTCTTCTACACCGTCACCGTGCAGAACGACGTGCTCGCCAAGTCCTCCGACGAGGGCAAGGAGCCCGACCACGTGATCCAGGTGGTCGGCCAGCAGTGGTCCTGGACGTTCAACTACCTCGAGGACCAGGCGCTGGACGGCTCGACGACGGTGCACGAGGGCGGTACGACGGCGGACCGGCCGACCCTCTACCTGCCGATCGGTGAGAGCGTCCAGGTCAAGCTGACCTCCCCGGACGTCATCCACTCGTTCTGGGTGCCGGCCTTCCTGATGAAGATGGACGTCGTGCCCGGCCGCGAGAACACCTTCGAGTTCACGCCCACCGAGAAGGGCACCTTCAAGGGCCGCTGCGCCGAGCTGTGCGGCGCCTACCACTCGCGGATGCTGTTCGACGTGCAGGTCGTCGACGCGGACGGCTTCGCCCAGCACCTGCAGGAGCTCGAGGACAAGGGCCAGACCGGCCTGGCCATCGGCGGCGGCAACGCCGACACGGAGGTCGGCCTCGAAGAGCACGTGCAGGACAACAACTCCGAGGGAGGCGACCAGTGAGCGCCACCGCAGGCAGCATGCCCGCACCCAAGCCGAGCCTGGGCCAGCAGGTCGCCCGGGTCCTGACCACCACCGACCACAAGCTGATCGGCAAGCTCTACCTGGGCACGTCGTTCGCGTGGTTCCTGATCGGCGGCATCATGGCGCTGCTGATCCGCTCGGAGCTCGCGTTCCCGGGCCAGCAGGTCGTGAACGACGAGCTCTACAACCAGCTGTTCACGATGCACGGCACGATCATGCTGCTGCTGTTCGCGACGCCGCTGTTCTTCGGCTTCGCCAACGTGATCATGCCGCTGCAGATCGGCTCGCCCGACGTCGCGTTCCCGCGCCTGAACATGTTCAGCTACTGGCTGTTCCTGTTCGGCGGCCTGATCGCCGCGTCCGGGTTCCTCACCCCTGAGGGCGCCGCCGACTTCGGCTGGTTCGCCTACACCCCGCTGTCCAACGAGGTCCGCTCGCCCGGTGTGGGTGGCGACCTGTGGATCATGGGTCTGTGGATGGCCGGTCTCGGCACGATCCTCGGTGCGGTCAACTTCATCACCACGATCATCTGCATGCGCGCACCCGGCATGACGATGTTCCGGATGCCGATCTTCGTGTGGAACACGCTGGTCACCAGCCTGCTCGTGCTGATCGCGTTCCCGATCCTGGCCGGCGCGCTGCTCTCCCTCGAGGCCGACAGACAGCTCGGGGCGCACGTGTTCGACGCCGCGAACGGCGGCCCGATCCTCTGGCAACACCTGTTCTGGTTCTTCGGGCATCCAGAGGTCTACATCATCGCCTTGCCCTTCTTCGGCATCGTGACCGAGATCCTGCCGGTGTTCAGCCGCAAGCCGGTCTTCGGCTACGTCGGCCTGGTCGCCGCGACCATCTCGATCGCGGTCCTCTCGGTCGCGGTGTGGGCGCACCACATGTTCGTCACCGGCGCGGTGGACCTGCCGTTCTTCTCCGGCATGACGTTCCTGATCGCCGTACCGACGGGCGTGAAGTTCTTCAACTGGATCGGCACGATGTGGGGCGGATCCATATCGTTCGACACCCCGATGCTGTGGTCGGTCGGCTTCTTGACGACCTTCCTGTTCGGCGGTCTGACCGGCGTCATCCTGGCGAGCCCGCCGCTGGACTTCCACGTGTCCGACTCCTACTTCGTGGTGGCGCACTTCCACTACGTGGTGTTCGGCACCGTGGTGTTCGCGATGTTCGCCGGGTTCTACTTCTGGTGGCCCAAGATGACCGGCCGGATGCTCGACGAGCGCCTCGGCAAGGTCCACTTCTGGCTGCTGTTCATCGGCTTCCACACGACGTTCCTGGTGCAGCACTGGCTGGGCGTCGAGGGCATGCCGCGCCGCTACGCCGACTACCTGCCCTCCGACGGGTTCACCACGCTCAACCAGGTGTCCACGGTGGGTGCGTTCCTGCTCGGCGCCTCGACGCTGCCGTTCTTCCTCAACGTCTACAAGTCGGCGCGCTCGCCCAAGATCGAGCTCGACGACCCGTGGGGCTGGGGCCGCTCGCTGGAGTGGGCCACCTCCTCCCCGCCGCCGCGGCACAACTTCGTGTCGATCCCGCGGATCCGGTCCGAGTCGCCGGCCTTCGACCTGCACCACCCGGAGATCGCCGCGCTCGAGATGGAGCAGAACGAGAAGCTCGGCGAGTCCGGCATGGTCGACGCCCCGGACGTGTCCGGGCGTGAGCAGGCCGTCGGCGGCACCGCCACCACGACGAAGGAGGACACCCAGTGAAGTCCGAGGCCTGGATCTTCGGGATCTCCACGGCGTTCTTCGTCCTCGTCGCGCCGGCGTACTGGTTCATCGCCGAGGACCCCACCGGCACGGCCGCGCTGATCATGACCGCGCTGCTGAACCTGCTGGTGGCGTTCTACCTCGGCTTCCACGCCTCACGGATGGAGCCCCGTCCCGAGGACCGTCAGGACGCCGAGATCGCCGACGGCGCCGGTGAGCTCGGGTTCTTCCCGCCCTACTCCTGGTGGCCGCTGTGGGCCGCCGCGACGCTCGGGCTGATCGTGTTCGGCGTGGCCATGCTGACCTGGTGGCTGGTCGTCATCGGCTTCGGCCTCGGCGCGATCGCCTGCAGCGGGTGGATCTACGAGTACTACCGGGGCGTGCACGCCCACTGAGCGTCTCCTGGCGCTAATTACGGACCGTTTGGCCTCCCTCGGACCGTGACGGAAACGTGACGGGCCCCACCGTCTGAGAGTTCGGTGGGGCTCGTTCGCGTTGTTACGCTGGAAGGGCATGTCTGTCTTACGAGGGGATCCCATGTCCGCACTGCCCGGGACGAAGGTGCGCCCGCCCACGGTACGTCGTACCGCGGCTGTCGCTGCCCTGATCGCGGCCGCGACGGCTCTGGCCGGGTGCAACACCGGTCCGGACTCCGCCGAGCCGGCCGCCGCCGCGACCCCGAGCAGCTCCGCGAGCAGCCCGTCGGCGACGCCGACCGAGTCCGCAGCCACGGTGTCCTCCTCGGTGCCCGACGACGTCCAGACCGTCCCGGTCGACCAGAAGGTCGAGCTCACCGCCTCCGACGGGACGCTGAAGTCGGTCAAGGTCGTCTACGGCAAGAAGCACGAGAAGCTCGCCGGCAAG
>JBQCEF010000330.1:0-4290 GCA_051960495.1 Nocardioides sp.
CGCGGCGAATCGGTCGCGTTCGACCCGCCGGGCGGGGTGGCGGGCCGGACCGCGGCGCGGCCGGGGGAGCCACTCGAGGTCCCGCTCGCCGTGGCCACGACACGGTGGGGCCGCCGGGCGGTCGGCAGCGGAGCCGTCGCGGCGACGAGCCCGTGGGCCGGTCGGCAGTGGGGGCCGCACCCAGTGGTCGCCTCGCGGCTGACGACGCTGCCGATGCCGGGCGTCTTCGACAGCCGCGCGCCCGTGCCGCACCCGATCGGGCTCGTCGGCACCCACCAGGCCCGCCGGACCGGCAGCGGCACCGAGTTCTCCTCGATCCGGCCGTTCACGCCCGGTGACCGGCTGCGCCGCGTGCAGTGGCGGGTGTCGTTGCGCACCGGGACGCTCCACGTCACCAGCACGGTCGCGGAGGAGGACAGCAGCGTGCTGCTGCTCGTCGACTCGGGCGTCGAGGTCGGCGCAAGCGAAGGTGTGGGCGGCCGGGCCAGCTCACTCGACATCGCCGTGCGCGCCGCCGGAGCGGTCGCCGAGCACTACCTGCACCGGGGCGACCGGGTCGGTCTGCGGGTCCTCGGCTCGACCGCGCTGAGCGCCGTGCCGTTCGGCGGCGGCCGCCGGCACCTGCGGCGCGTCCTCGACACGCTCGCACGGGTCGTCCCGGGGGAGAGCCGCGGCGTCGACCCGTCGCGGATCCGGTTCCCGGTGCCCGCCGGCACCGTCGTGGTGGTGCTCTCGCCGATGTTGTCGGACCAGGCCGTGGCGGTGACCCGCATGCTGGCGCAGCGCGGCCTCGACCTCGTCGTCGTCGACACGCTGCCGCCCGACCTCGCGATCACCGAGCCGCGCCGGGCGCTGGCGTGGCGGATGCGGCTGCTCGAGCGCGACACGCTGCTGCTCCGGGTCAGCCGGTCGGGCGTCCCGGTCGTGCCGTGGCGCGGACCCGGCACGCTCGACGAGGTGTTGCGCGGCCTGGGCCGGCGCGCACGGATGCCGCGGATGGTGGCCCGGTGAACCCCGCGGCAGCCACCCGGCTCACGGCCGAGCGGCTCGCGCTGGCCGGCCGACAGCAGCTGGCGCTCCGGGGCGCGGCCGGCGCGGCGTCGGTCGGCATGATCGTGCTGGCGTCGGTGGCGGGCGGCGGGTTCCACCCGATCCTGTCCACGGTGCTGCTCCTGCTGACCCTGCTCGCGATGCTGGTGCCGGACTCCGCGGCGCCGATGTTCCTGGTGCTCGGGCTCGGCGGCCTGTGGGGCGTCTACGTCCCCGAGACGCTGAGCGCCTGGACCCTGGTGGCGGCCGCGGACCTGCTCGTGCTGCACCTCGCGTGCACGCTGGCCTCCTACGGCCCGCCGCAGCTGAGCCTGGAGCCGGCGATGTTCCGGCTGTGGGCCGGCCGCGGCCTGGTGCTGCTCGCGGTCACGGCGCTGGTGTGGGTCGGCGCGCGCGTGCTCGGCGGACTGGGGCTCGAGCCGAGCGGCCTGGTGACGGCCGCGGCGCTGGGGCTGCTTCTGGCCTGGCTGGTGTGGCTGTCGGTGCGGCTCATCGCCCGCGACGGCACGTAGCGGCGGCGGCTTCGTCGTACGCCCGGGTGCTCGCCGTAGGGTGGCCCCCGTGGACGAGGAGTACGTCGAGGCGGTGCTGTCGCTGGTCGAACGGGTCCCGCCGGGCCGCGTCACGACGTACGGCGCGCTGGCCGAGGCGGTCGGCTCCGGAGGGCCGCGCCAGGTCGGGAAGGTGATGTCGACGTATGGCGGCGCCGTGCCCTGGTGGCGGGTCGTCCACGCCGACGGGAAGCCTGCGCTGTGCCACGACGGGGAGGCCGTCGCGGTGCTCCGGTCCGAGGGCGCGCCGGTCCGTCTCTCCGGCCGGCTCGACATGGCGCGGGCGATGTGGTGGCCCGGCGAGGAGGATCTGTCGGCGGCCCCTGATGGAATGCCACGGTGACGACGTACCAGCTGCTGCACCGCACCGCCGAGCCGACCGACGCCCCGGTCCTCGACGCCTACCAGCGGTCCGTCGTGGAGCACGCCGGGGGACCGTTGCTGGTGCTGGCCGGACCCGGCACCGGCAAGACCACCACGCTCGTGGAGGCCATCGTCGACCGGATCGAGCGGCGCGGCGCCGCGCCCGACTCGGTGCTGGCCCTGACGTTCAGCCGCAAGGCCGCCGAGCAGCTGCGCGACCGGGTCACCGCGCGACTCGGCCGGACCATGGCGACCACGCTCAGCTCGACCTTCCACTCCTTCGCCTACGGGCTGGTCCGCCAGCACGCCCCGGCCGACGTGTACGCCGCTCCGCTGCGGCTGCTGTCCGCCCCCGAGCAGGACGTGGTCATCCAGCAGCTGCTCGAGGGCAACCGGGCCGACGGGATGTGGCCCGACTCGCTCGCCCGGGCGATCGGCACCCGGGGGTTCGCGCGCGAGGTGCAGGCCGTGCTCGCCCGCGCCCGGGAGAAGGGGCTCGACCCGGTCGACCTCAAGGCGATGGGGGAGGAGTCCGGCACGCCGGAGCTGGTCGCGGCGGCCCGGTTCATGCAGCAGGACCAGGTGATCCTCGACGACCAGGCCGCGATCGACTACCCCGAGCTGATCTACCGGGCGGTGCTGCTCGCGGAGCAGCCGGCGGTCCAGGCCGAGCTGCGGGAGAAGTTCCGCCACGTGTTCGTCGACGAGTACCAGGACACCGACCCCAGCCAGGTCCGGCTGCTGCAGGCGCTGGCCGGCGGCGGGCGCGACCTCACAGTGGTCGGCGACCCCGACCAGTCGATCTACGGCTTCCGCGGGGCCGACGTGCGCGGGATCCTCGAGTTCCCCGACGACTTCCGGCACCGCGACGGCCGGCCGGCCGACACCGTCGCGCTGCGGGTCACCCGGCGCTTCGGACCGAACCTGCTCGCGGCCTCGCGGGCCGTGGCCTCCTCGCTCGCCGCCACCGGCGCCATCGACGCCGACACGTTCGCGGCGTTCCGCAACCCCGAGTCGGTGGTGGGCGACCTCGGCGCCGGACACGTCGAGGTGGCCACCTTCGACACCGAGCGCTCGGAGACCGAGCACGTCGCCGACCTGCTGCGGCGCGCGCACCTCGAGGACGGCGTGCCGTGGTCGCAGATGGCCGTGCTGGTGCGGTCCGGTCGCGCCACGATCCCGCGGCTGCGTCGCGCGCTCGGCGGGGCCGGCGTCCCGGTCGAGGTCGCCAGCGACGACACCCCGCTGGTGCAGGAGCCGGCGGTCGCGCCGCTGCTCGACGCGCTGCGGGCGGTGGTGCACCTGCACAACGCCGACCCCGAGCACCCCGACCACCTCGACCCGGCCCGCGCCGAGGGACTGCTGACCTCGCCGCTGGGCGGCCTCGACGCGACCGAGGTCCGCGCGCTCGCCCGCGACCTCCGCGCCCGCGAGAAGGCGGCGGTGCTCGACGACGGGGAGACCCGAACGCCGCGGCCGTCGCCGGAGCTGCTGCGGGCGGCGCTGCTCGACCCGGCCCAGCTCGACGGGCTGCGCGGGCGCGGCGCCTCGAAGGCCCGGGCGCTCGCCGAGCTGCTGCGCACCGGGCGCGCGGGGCTCGAGGCGGGCGGCACGGCCGAGGAGGTCCTCTGGACGTTGTGGGACGGCACCCGCTGGCCGCACCGGCTGCGCTCCGCGGTCGAGGCGGGCGGCGCCGCGGCCCGGCACGCGCACCGTGACCTCGACGCGATCTGCGCGCTGTTCGAGGTGGCCGCGCGGGCCGAGGAGCAGCGCGGGCACACGAGCGTCGAGAGCTTCCTCGCGACCCTGCGCGCGCAGGAGATCCCCGCGGACACGCTCGCCGAGCGCGGGGTGCGCGGGGACGCCGTACGCCTGCTGACCGCGCACCGCTCCAAGGGCCTCGAGTGGCGGCTGGTCGTGGTCGCGCACGTGCAGGAGGAGGGCTGGCCCGACCTGCGGCGGCGCTCGACCCTGCTGCAGGCCGACCGGATCGGCGCCGACGGGCTGCTGCCGCCGCTGACCACCCGGGCGATGCTCGCCGAGGAGCGCCGGCTGTTCTACGTCGCGTGCACCCGCGCGCGCGAGCGACTCGTCGTCACCGCGGTGGCCTCCCCCGAGGACGACGGCGAGCAGCCGTCCCGGTTCGTCGACGAGCTCGGCGCGGGCGAGGCGACCACGCTGGAGCGCGCCCACCGGGTCGGCCGGCCGCAGCGCCCGCTCTCGCTCAACGGGCTGGTCGCGCACCTGCGCCGCACCCTGTCCGAGCCCGACGCCCCCGAGCCGTTGCGCCGTGCCGCCGCGGACCGGCTGGCCGTGCTGGCCGGTG
>JBQCEF010000331.1:0-6124 GCA_051960495.1 Nocardioides sp.
CACCATCGACCCGCTCCCCTAAATGTTGCCCTTAGCTGTTCTTTCCAACGCTGTCACTAATTTTGGGCCCCGACCTGCGGGGCGGGCCCCTCTTGCGTGGAGCGGTGGATCAGATGACGCCGGTCACGTACTTCAGGTTGTGGTAGGTGTTCGAGGCGTCGTACTCGAAGATGCCGATGGTGGCCTTGGTCGGGCTACCGGTGTCGCCGAGGTCGACCGGGCCGGAGACGCCGTCGTAGTCGATGTCCTCGCCGTTGCTCAGCAGGTCCGCGCACTCCTTGAAGGTGGTGCACTTCGTGCCGTCCTTCGACACCTCGATGATCTTCGGGCCGAAGGTGGTGGCGTCGTCGGAGTCGGCCGCGATCACGGCGAGAGCCGTCAGCACGGTGGCGTCGTAGGACTCGGGGCCGTAGGTGAACTCGGTCAGCTTCGGGTTCGTGTCGAGCATGCGCTGCTTGAAGTCGGCGGTCAGCTCCGCGCCGGGGTAGGTCGCCTTCACGCCGGCGAGCGTGCCCTTCGGGAAGTCCTTCGAGTAGTCGGCGGTGTTGCCGTCCACGAAGTAGATCTGCACGTCCTTCGGGCCGATCCCCTTCGAGATCATCGTGGGGATGATCTTGGTGGTCTCGTTGAACGCGATCAGCACGATGGCGTCGGGCTTGGTCGAGGCGACCTTGTTGACCTCGGCGGTGTAGTTGGTCGCGTCGGCGGAGTAGAGCTGCTTGGTCGCGACGTTTGCGCCGCCGTCCTTGACGCCCTGCTCGACCTGCTTGGCCAGCAGCTCGCCGTAGGAGTCCTGGCGAGCCAGGATCGCGACGTTGCTGAAGCCGTCCTCGAGGATGGTGTTGGCCATCACGGCGCCCTGCAGGACGTCCGAGGGAGCGGTGCGGAAGTAGAGGTTGTGCGGGTCGGTCTCCGGGTCGTCGAACGCCGGGGAGGTGTTCGCCGGGGAGAACTCAGCCACGCCCGCGTCGGTGATCTTGTTGATGACCGACAGCGACACACCGGAGGCCGCCGCACCGACGATCACGTCGGCGTTGGCGGACAGGAGCTTGTCGACCTGGGCGCCCGCGATGTCCGGCGTACCGTCACCGGAGTCGGCCTTCTTCTGAACGACGTCGTTGCCGAGCACGCCGCCGGCCGCGTTGATGTCGTCGATCGCAGTCTGCACGCCGGCGAACTCCGGCGGGCCGAGGAAGGCCAGGTCACCCGTCTGCGGCAGAAGGGAGCCGACAGTCAGGGTGCCGTCACCCTTGGCGGGCGGCGCGCTGCTCTCCGACGGGGAGCTGGACGCGCTCTCGTTGTTCGCGGCGTTGTCGGTCGTGTCGTCGTTGCCACCGCAGGCGGTGAGCACCAAAGCCGCGGTCGCGAGGACCACAGCCGAGCGCCAGGTGCGATTTGGGCGAGTCAATTGAGCCTCCGTGATGGGAGCGTGAGCATGCGGCGCCCCCCTCCATTGACCGGAGTCCACCGCGTGCTTCTTCCTTGTAGGTGCGAACCTAGCGTCAAATCGCTGTGATCGCGGACACCTAGACCGAAATGACGGGCCTGTCGTTGTCATTTCGTGACCAACGCTCAGGACAAAGCGGAAGGCCCGGACGCCGGTCCCTTCGACGAGCCGTCGGCCCCCAGGGAGGGGCCGTGGGTGACCACTCCCTCGGCCACCTGCCGCATCGAGAGCCGCAGGTCCATGGCGGTCTTCTGGATCCACCGGAACGCGTCCGGCTCGCTCAGCTCGAGCTGCTGCTGGAGCACACCCTTCGCCCGGTCGACGGCCTTGCGGGTCTCCAGCCGTTCGGTCAGGTCCGCCACCTCTGCCTCGAGCAGCAGCAGCTCGGCGAACCGGCTGACCGCCATCTCGACCGCGGGCACCAGGTCGCTCTTCGTGAACGGCTTGACCAGGTAGGCCATGGCGCCCGCGTCCCGGGCGCGCTCGACGAGCTCGCGCTGGCTGAACGCGGTGAGGATGACGACGGGCGCGATGCGCTGCCGGGCGATCCGCTCGGCGGCGGCGATCCCGTCCAGCTTGGGCATCTTGACGTCGAGCACGACCAAGTCGGGACGCAGCTCTTCGGCGAGCTGGACGGCCCGTTCCCCGTCGCCGGCCTGGCCGACGACGTCGTACCCCTCCTCGGCCAGCATCTCGGCGAGGTCGAGGCGGATCAGCGCCTCGTCCTCGGCGATGACGACGCGGCGGGCGGGGCTGCCTGGCTGGGTGCTCACGTCCGACAGGCTAGTCGTCTGCCGGGTTGGCCGACCCCACGGGTCAGGCGGTCCGGGACACCTTGACGGAGCGTTCCGCGAGGTAGATCTCGACCTCGCGGCGCTCGACGCGCTGGCGACAGAGCTCGACAGACGCCGAGCGCGCGTTGTCCACGGCCCGGTCCTGGCTGACCAGCCGCGTCACCAGACGACTTACGAATGAACTCATGTCCTGCACCCCTGAAATGATCTTGCCGGGGAAACTCTAGCGAACTGGTCCAGTTCGGCAACCCCGGTCTCAGGATCAGAGCTGACTGCGGAGTCCCCTGCGCCGCTTGGCCGGGACAATCTAGTAGCGTTGCGGCAGACGCGCCCCGATAGTCCAATCGGTAGAGACCATGGCCTCAAAATCCATCCAGTGTGGGTTCGAATCCCACTCGGGGCACTCGATTTCCGCAAGTGCAGCCTCCCGGTTGAGAGTGTCGGTCGTCCATCGGACAGTGGTGACATGCACGGTGTCGCGACACGAACCGAGGCTCTCCTGCTCCTCGCCCGCGGTCACTCGCTGAGTGAGGTGAGCCGCGAGCTCGGAGTGAGTCGCGCTGCGCTGCGGGACTGGCGCGACCGCCCATCGAGGAAGACGCCGGCCAGCCTGGCCTGCCCGCGTTGCACGTCCGTGCCGGACTGGGACCGGCAGTCGTACGCCGCCCTGTTCGGGTACTACCTGGGAGACGGCTGTCTGTCACCGGTGCGGGGACACCACGTACTGCGCGTGTCCTGCGACGCCGCCTACCCGAGGATCGTGGACGACGTCAGTCATCTGATCACCCAAGTGCACCGCGGAGGTAGCGCCTACCAGGTCAGCGCGCCCGGCGTCGTGGTGGTGCAGAACGCATGGAAGCACTGGCCGTGCCTGTTCCCCCAGCACGGTCCGGGCCGCAAGCACGAGCGCGAGCTGGGGATGACCGAGTGGCAGTGGAAGATCGTCACCGAGCACCCGGCGGACTTCCTGCGCGGGCTCTTCCACTCCGACGGCTGCCGGATCGACAACTGGGCGACCCGGATGGTGGCTGGGGAGAGGAAGCGCTACGAGTACGGCCGCTGGCAGCTCAGCAACCGGTCCGAGGAGATCCTGCAGTGGTGCGGCGATGCGCTCGACCTTCTGGGCGTGCCGTGGCGACGGTCGAGCTTCCAGCACGTGTCGGTCTCGACCCGAGCGGGGGTCGCGCTGCTCGACGAGCTGATCGGGCCGAAGCGCTGATCAGCGCTCGGGGCGACGGTACGCCGCGGCGACCTCGCGGATCGCGTCGCCCATCCGGTGCACGCGCAGAGCGTTGGTCGACCCGGGGATGCCAGGCGGGCTGCCGGCGATGATGACGACGAGCTCGCCCTCCTTGACACGGTTGATGCGCAGGAGGTGCTCGTCGACCTGGCGCACCATCTCGTCGGTGTGCTCGACCTCGGGCGCCTTGAACGTCTCGATCCCCCACGACAGCGCGAGCTGGGAACGGACCGCGTCCACCGGGGTGAACGCCAGCATGGGGATCGGACCGCGATAGCGGGAGAGGCGTCGAGCCGAGTCGCCGCTCTGGGTGAAGGCGACGAGGTACTTCGCGCCGACCCGCTCGGCCACCTCCGCGGCCGCCTTGGCGATGACTCCCCCGCGCGTGCGCGGCTGCCAGTCGATCGCGGTCATCCGCGCGAGGCCGTGGTCCTCGGTGGACTCGATGATCCGGGCCATCACCTCGACGGCCTTGGTCGGGAACTCCCCCACGCTCGTCTCGCCGGAGAGCATCACGGCGTCGGCGCCGTCGAGCACGGCGTTGGCGACGTCGGAGGCCTCCGCGCGGGTCGGCCGGGGAGCGCCGATCATCGACTCCAGCATCTGGGTCGCGACGATGACCGGCTTCGCGTGCCGGCGAGCGACGTCGACGACGTGCTTCTGCAGGAACGGGACGTCCTCGAGCGGACACTCCACGCCGAGGTCGCCGCGGGCCACCATGAAGCCGTCGAAAGCGTCGACGATCTCCTCGATGTTCTGGATCGCCTGCGGCTTCTCGATCTTGGCGATCACCGGGAGGAACACGCCCTCCTCGCGCATGACCTCGCGGACGTCCTCGACGTCAGCGGCCGAACGCACGAACGACAGCGCGATGAAGTCGACGGTCTGGTGGAGGGCCCAGCGCAGATCCTCCTTGTCCTTCTCCGACAGCGCCGGGACGGACACGGCGACGCCCGGAAGGTTGATGCCCTTGTTGTCGCTCACCGGCCCCGGCACGACGACGCGGGTGTGGACGTCGGAGCCCTCGACGGAGGTGACCTGAAGCCGCACCTTGCCGTCGTCGATGAGGATCTGGTCGCCCTCGGCCACGTCGCCCGGGAGCCCGTCGTACGTCGTGGAGCAGATCTCCGTGCTGCCGGGGACCTCGCGCGTGGTGATCGTGAACGCGCTGCCCTCCTCGAGCTGCAGCGGTCCGCCGGCGACCTTGCCGAGCCGGATCTTCGGCCCCTGCAGGTCGGCGAAGATGCCGATCGCGTGGCCGCTCTCGTCGGAGGCCCGGCGGACCATCGCGTAGGCCCGTTCGTGGTCGGCGTGGCTGCCGTGGCTCATGTTGAGCCGTGCCACGTCCATCCCGGCGTCGACGAGAGCCCGAATCTTCTCCGGGGTGGACACCGCGGGGCCGAGGGTGCAGCCGATCTTTGCTCTACGCACCCTCCGACCCTAGCGGCCGCGACTTGAACGATCCAACCCGCGTCTCAGGAACCGTCAGGTCAGACCACCAGGGGGCGCTCCGTCGGCGGGATCGGCGCCGGCAGCGTGGTCGAGCCGGTGAGGTACCGGTCGACCGCTGCTGCGGCCGCGCGCCCCTCGGCGATGGCCCAGACGATCAGCGACTGACCGCGGCCGGCGTCACCCGCGACGAACACCCCGGGCACCGTCGACATGTAGTCGCGGTCGCGGACGATGTTGCCGCGCTCGTCGAGCTCGACGCCGAGCTGGCCGACCACGCCGTCGCGCTCCGGGCCGGTGAAGCCCATCGCGAGCAGCACCAGCTCGGCCGGGATCTCGCGCTCGGTGCCCTCGAGCTCGGTGAGCTTGCCGTCGACGAACTCGACCTCGACGAGCCGCAGCGCGCGGACGTTGCCGTTCTCGTCGCCGAGGAACTCCTGGGTGGACACCGAGTAGACCCGCTCGCCGCCTTCCTCGTGCGCGGAGGAGACGCGGAACGTCATCGGGTACGTCGGCCACGGCTGTCCTGCGGGACGGTCCTCACCGGGCCGCGGCATGATCTCCAGCTGCGTGACCGAGGCGGCCTTCTGCCGGTGCGAGGTGCCGAGGCAGTCCGCTCCGGTGTCGCCGCCGCCGATGATCACGACGTGCTTGCCCTCGGCAGTGATCTGGCCGTCAACCTCCTCGCCGAGCGACGCCCGGTTGGCCTGCGGGAGGAACTCCATCGCCTGGTGGATGCCGCCGAGCTCGCGCCCGGTGATCGGCAGGTCGCGGCCCACCGTGGAGCCGATCGCCAGCACGACGGAGTCGAACCGCTCGACGAGCTGGGCACCGGTGATCGCGCGACCGACGTCCACGCCGGTGCGGAAGACCGTGCCCTCGCGGCGCATCTGGTCGAGCCGGCGCTGGAGGTAGCGCTTCTCCATCTTGAACTCGGGGATGCCGTAGCGCAGCAGCCCGCCGGCCTTGTCGGCGCGCTCGTAGACCGCGACCGTGTGCCCGGCGCGCGTGAGCTGCTGGGCGACCGCGAGCCCTGCGGGGCCCGAGCCCACGACGGCGACGGTCTTGCCGGTCAGCCACTCGGGCGGCTGCGGCCGGACGTAGCCGGAGTCCCAGGCCCGGTCGGCGATCGCGACCTCGACGTTCTTGATCGTCACCGGGTCCTGGTTGATGCCGAGGACACAGGCGGTCTCG
>JBQCEF010000332.1:0-13835 GCA_051960495.1 Nocardioides sp.
GATGAGGACCAGCGTCAGCGAGCAGGCAAAAGCGAGCGAACCCGCTGGCACCCCGCAGACTCACCCAAGCGACAGTGCTCCGGACCAACCCATGTGTGCGCTTCTGTCTTCGCAGGCGCCGCGGCGCTACGACCCAGGCTCATGCGCGGACTTCGGGAGTTGAGTGCGTCTCGATGTGCGCCGCCAGGCCTCGGAGTGGCGCGCCGCTACACGCCCCGGATCTCGGCTGCGGGTTTTGCCGCTGTGTCGGTGCGCCGCATGGGCGGACCCTCATCAGGCTGTGAGGTCGCGCCGGTACAACGTTCCTTCCTTACCGCCGATATCCGCAGGGCCGGCCGGGCCGACCGGGTCGAACCCAATCTTGGTCAGGACCTTCTGAGAGGCGACGTTCTGGCGGGACGTCGCGGCTGTCAGTGCACTGAGCCCGTGGCGGGTGATCGCCAGTCCACACAGCTCTCGGGCGGCCGCGGTCGCGACGCCGCGACCGGCCGCATGTTGTGCAACCCGATAGCCGAGCCTCGCGTTTCCGTCCTTGATGTCATAGAGGTTGAACCGGCCGAGGATCGCACCGCCTTCATCGGCGTAGACGTAGAAGGCGCCGGTGCCAGCCGCTTGCTCGGCCAGCACGGACCCAAACCGCTCGACAAAACTGTCGTAGAACGCGTCGCCACGGTCGGAGATCGACTCTGCGAAGTAGGCGCGGTTCGCCAACTCGAAGGTCAAGACCGCCGGCCCATGGCTGGCGCACAGCAGCTGCAACTTTGGCACGACCGGACCCTACTCACTGGCTGCTGGGTGATCACCCGAAATAGACGCCACGGCAACGGCGATGCGCCAATCCGACGCCCACCGTCACCACGATCCAAGCCTCTGCCTTCGGCTACGTCCGGGCAGCGGGCCAGAGGCACAGATAGGCTGCTCCTGGCTCCTCTGGAGCACTGACGCCGCGGATAATGACCGCGTGACCGTGCACGGCCAGCCAGTCGACCGGAGATCCATCCACGAAGAGCTAGAACGCGCCCGCACCGATCTGCACCACCTGGTCGCTATCGCGACCTCCGCCGGTCTGCGTCGCGGCACCGACGGCACCCGCTGGACCAACCATCAGATGCTTTGGCACATGGTGTTCGGCTACCTCATCGTGAGCCGCCTACTGCCCCTTGTCCGGCTCTTCGGACGGCTACCCGACCCGTTCAGCCGGGTCTTCGCTGCGGCCCTGAACGCCGGCACGAGGTGGTTCCACCACATCAACTACCTCGGTGGAGTCGGTGGGGCGCTCGTGTTCCGCGGGTCACGGCTGACTTGGCAGCTCGACCGCACCATCGACCGGCTGCACCGTCGCCTCGACGCCGAGTCCGACGCGAACCTCGCCGGGAGGATGCACTTCCCGGTCGACTGGGACCCATTCTTCCGCGACACGATGACCCTGGCGGAGGTCTACCACTACGGCACACAGCACTACGACTTCCACCGAGCCCAACTCACCCTCGACTAACCCCATACACGCCCGGGATCGGCACCCACTACCACGGCCGGCAGACGGCGAAGTGGCGCGCCGCTACACGGCCCGATTCGCGGCCTGTCCACATGTCGGTGAGCGGCAGTCGGATGCGTCAGCCGTCCCCCGGTCGTACGCTGGCGGTCGGGAGGAGGCGGCGATGGCCGATCCTGTGGGCGACATCATCGGGGACTACCGGGCCTTCGCCGCGCGGCAGAGCGATCGCCTGCTCGACCGGGGCATCGACATCCGCCCGTACTCGCTCAGCCACCTCGCGGTCCGCGTGCCGGAGTGGGACCAGTACACGCACGTGCGGAATCTGCTCGAACGCCATGCCGTGGCCAATCGCGAGAACGTCTGGAACGGCCGCCCGATCTCGTTGATCGTTCCCGCCGAGCCGCTCACGGTCCTCGACGGCAAGACCGTCCCGCTCATCGAGCTGATCCCGCCCGTGCACCAGCGCGTCTACAAGATGGGGCTGGAGCACCTCGGCGTTGTGGTCGGCGACAATTTCGACGCGTTCGTCGAAGCCCACAAGCCCGTCCTGACGGGACAGCAGTTCCAGGGCCCGAACAGCACACCCGACCCCGTCTACATCTTGTTCGAGGACTTCACCCACGTGAAGTTCTACAGACTTTCGCTGAGGGAATCCGTCGAGCTCGACGCTGGCACGTTCGAGGACGGGTTCCATCATGTCGACGACTGGGCGCCCCAGAGGCTCGTGACCGCGACCGGCCCCAACCCTCTGCCGCCCCGAGTAACGCCCTGAACCCCGCGGGACCGCCCTCCATCCGCCGGCCTCGGGCGCGACACGCTTGCTCGGCAGCGTTCACGACATGGCCGGATCGGCGTGACGCGCCCTGTCATCAGCTGGATGCGTTTCACGTACGCCGGCAGGCGGCGGAGTGACGCGTCCATCCGGGCCATCAGTCCGCGACCCCGCTGCGCGAGCTTCCCGGCCGTTGCGCTGGGCTAACGTTCCGACGTGGACCTGCCCCGGCTCATCTCCGAGCGCATGAGCGAGTTCTTGCTCTTCGCGGTGACGCCGCCGCGGTCAGGGGTGTCAGGACAGCGCGCACAGGAGATCGCCGACACGACGCTCTCCCGCCTCCGGGCGCTCGACCTGGACGGCCTTGTGCTCTACGACATCGACGACGAGAGTGATCGCAACCCGCGGGAGCGACCATTTCCGTTCTTGCCGACAATGGATCCCGCGGACTTTCTCGGCAAGAACCTCACCGCACTCGACATGCCGGTCGTGGTCTACCGAGCCGTCGGCAAGTACACCGAGGAGGAGCTGCAGTCCTGGATGCGGGCCCAGGACCGTAGCCAGGTCATGACGGTCTTCGTCGGCGCGTCCTCCCGCGACACGCCGGTCACCACGACACTGAAGCGGGCCACCGAGCTGCGGGCCGAGCAGAAACCGGACCTGCTGCTGGGTGGTGTCGCGATTCCCGAACGTCACACGCGGCGCGGCCAGGAACACCAGCGCCTGATCGCGAAGCAATCCGCGGGTTGCTCGTTCTTCATCACCCAGGTCATCTACGACGTCAATGCCACGAAGAACCTCGTATCGGACTACCGCTACGAATGTGAGGCGCGCGGCCTGGCCCTTCGACCTCTCGTCTTCACCTTCACGGTTTGCGGGTCGATGAAAACCTTGGAGTTCCTCCGCTGGCTGGGGATCGAGGTCCCGCGCTGGATCGAGAACGATCTGCGGCACGCCGACGACACGCTCGAGACGTCCTACCAGCACGCCCTTGCAGCCGCCCGCGAGCTCATCGACTACTGCCGCCGACTCAATGTGCCGTTCGGGATCTACGTGGAGAGCGTGTCGAACCGACGTCGGGAAATTGAGACGTCAGTCAGCCTCGCGGCCCAATTGCGCGCGGAGTTGAACAAACCATAAGTCGGAGCACTCACGCGGCTACTAGACGATTCCGTCAGGACCGGTGTCCGGCCAGACTCGGTCCAGGTGCTTGGCGGGGTCGCTCTCCTTGCGGCTGCCCACCAGCTTGATCGGTGTGGCTCTCTTCCGGTCTGCGTCACCGTCAGGCACCGTGGTGAGGTGTGGCTCCAGAGGGGACTGCCCAGCTCGTAGTAGCAATGCCCGCCTCGCGCTTCTATCCGAAGACGACGCGAAGCAGGTGCTGCATGACGAAGGTGTACATCGGGGTCGACCCCCATCGACTCTCCGCGACCATCGAGGTGGTCGATGGCCACGAGAGCGTGCTCACGACAGGGCGGTTCGCCACTGATAAGGCCGGCTACGCCGCGATGCGCAAGCACGTGGCCGCATGGCCGGACCGGGTCTGGGCGGTCGAGGGCTGCAACGGCACCGGCCGACCACTCGCGCAGAGGCTGCTGGCTGATGGCGAGCAGGTCGTTGACGTGCCGGCCAAGCTTTCGGCCCGAGCCCGGCTGTTCGACACCGGCCACAACCGCAAGACCGACGCGCACGACGCTCATGCAGTCGCCGTGGTGGCAGTCCGCACCAAGACCCTGCGGGTGCTGGTCGAGGATGGTGGATTGGAGGCGATGCGGCTGGTGGTCGAACGTCGTGAGGAACTCGCTCGGCAGCGGACACAGACCGTCAACCGGCTCCAGCGGCTGCTCTCGGAACTCATCCCCGGAGTGGCGAAGAGGGACATCACTGCCTTGCAGGCCAAGGGATTCCTCGCCTCGGTCCGGCCACGAGACACAGCCGGTAAGACGAGGCGACGCATCGCGGTCGAGCATCTAGCCGACCTCGTTGCGCTGGACAAGAAAATCAAAGCCTCGACCAAAGAGCTCAAGACCCTGGTCATCGCCCGCGGCTCCACGCTGATGGAGCTGCCCGGGGTCGGCCCGGTCGTCGCCGCCCGGATCCTCGTCGACGTCGGCGACGTCAGCCGATTCGCCGACCGCAACCGGTTCGCGTCCTGGACCGGCACCGCACCGCTCGACGCCTCCTCCGGCGAGCAGATCCGACACCGGCTTTCGCGCGCCGGGAACCGCAAGGTCAACCACATGCTCCACATCGCCGCCGCCACCCAGGTCCGCCTCGACACCGCAGGCCGCGCCTACTTCCGACGCAAGCTGAGCGCCGGCAAGACCCGACCGGAATCCATGCGCTGCCTCAAGCGGCGGATCTCTGATGCGGTCTATCGCCAGCTCGTTGCCGACGCCCAGGCAGCCGCGCAGAGCGCAGCCCTTGCGCCGCAAGATGCGGGTCCGGGAGGGCACTGCGGGGCGTCTCAAGAATCCAGCGCGGTCGACCTGCCCCCGCACATCGACACTTCGGATCAGCCACTTCCCGGACCCGCGAACCCGACGCTACAACCGCCAGAAGCTGCCCGGAAGAGCCGAACGAAACGACCCCTTCAGAGCGCCAGTTGACAACAGAGGGGAGCCGGTATGACGCATGTCTAGAGCTGGGGGGTTGCCCTAGGACATGCGCGATGGCGAACAGCACTTCGGGTGTTTGCAGGACGGCTGCCAGACGCTTACTTACGCTGGACTTCATGAGTCTTGACGGGGGATCGGACGGCGTGCTCGCGCGCGTCTGCCGACGATGCAGTGTTCAATCACAAACCGCTGGCGACTTCTGCCCGAACTGCGGGAAGTCCTACGCGCGCCGCGGGCTGTCCAAGAGAGCCCGCCTGTTGACAGTCGCAATCGTGACGCTCTTGCTTCTTGGTGGCGCCGGCGCCGGCGTGGCGGCAAAGGTGCGCAACGACCGTGCCGCGGTGGCTGCCAAGGAAGCCGCGGAGTCAAAGGCGGCGGCTGAAGCCAAGCGTGAGGCCGAGAAGGAAGCGGCCGCCGAGCGGGCAGCCGAAGAGAAGCGCGCCACCGAAGAAGCGGAACGGGACGAGC
This sequence comes from Nocardioides sp., assembly GCA_051960495.1. GTDB lineage: Bacteria > Actinomycetota > Actinomycetes > Propionibacteriales > Nocardioidaceae > Nocardioides_B. Next base: position 5,354 of record JBQCEF010000332.1, read on the forward strand.
GAGCTCGTCTGATCAAGAAGATGCAGAAGTCCATCACCAAGGACGCTCGCGGGGATGCGAGCGACGGGATGCTCGACGGGCCGATTTTCTACACGTCGTGCGATCCCCTCGGGGGCGGCTCCGTCGACGATCTGACCGCCCTTACAACCACGTTCGAGTGCATCGCAGTCAACGAGAAACTGGACGACGGAGGTGCCCGCGGTTACGTCTACTCAGCGACGATGAACTGGGACGAGTACAGCTGGAGCTGGCGCCTGGGAGGCTAGCCGGCGCGCCTGCCGTCCTTGCCACTTGATGGACACGGCGATGGCGAAGGCCAACACGCGCCCAGCATGTCTGGGCACGGCCGACAGTTTGGAACACGTCAGGCGGCGGTAAGACGCTACTGATGTGCAGAGGCAATGCACGGCACGAAGTCGCACGTGGAAGGGCCGCTCTCGGTCGCTGCGCACGAGGCGGCGAGCTCGTGCGCGGATGCCGTTGGTCCGCCGTCAAGCTGCCGCAAACGGACGTCGCACCATGGTGTTCGTGATAGACGTGATAGGTGCGAATTCTGTCCGTAACAACCTCGAATATCGGCGGCGTCGTCGACGGGACCATCGTCCTTCCCCCCGTCTCCTTCGTAGCGTTGGCGGGCGGCAACGGAACGGGCAAAAGCAAACTGCTGGCCTGCATTCTCTCGCCGTGGTCGGGATTCGTGCCGCCAGCCCGCGCCGGGAGTGAGGCGCAGGTAGACATACAGGTTCGGTTCAGAATCGAGGAGCGAGAGGCACTCAATGCGTTCAGCCAAGCTGTGGGCTGGGGACCAGCAGACGTTCCTGAGGATGTTGTCATCTCGTTCCACCACCACCCCACGGCCGGGACAAGGCGAAGCAGCACGCCAGTGCTGACAGTTCTCAATAACGCTTTTGGTCACGCCGAGTTCATCAAGACACAGCCGAGCCTAAACGTGGTCTACCTTCCGGCCGAGCGCCGGCTATTGCCGGCAGGCTCGAACGCAATCGATCTAAGCCAGCTCAGTGAGTTGATCGCTTTGCAGAAGACGGCCGAGCCACGGAACGCTGTTCAGAACTACGGCCGACTAGATGACCAAGAATTTGAGAGCTTTGCTCGGGCTCTTTGCGTGGCCGCCTCGCTTCCAAACGAATCCGGTCAAGAGTCGCAGGCGGCACAGGCACGGGCCGAATGGGACGGGTTCTTGAAGACCGTCAACGCAATTATCGCGCCGAAGGAGTTGCTACCTTTGACGCGTCAGAATCCGGAACAATTAAGGATTCGAACGCCTGCGGGCAGCGTCCACGGTGTCCAAGACCTGTCGAGTGGTGAACGGCAAGCCCTAATTATCATCAGTCGAGTACTGCGAGCGGGAGTCGGGCATTCACTCGTTCTCGTCGACGAGCCAGACGCGTACCTTCACCCTCACCTGAGCCAGCGGCTTGTGCGTGCGCTGGAAAAGGGTGTGGGAGAGACCGGTCAGTTGATCGTTGCGACCCATAGTCCGGCGATCCTCGACGCGCTTCCGCCATCAAGCATCGTTCGGATGAGCCATGAAACTCCGCCTAGGCTCGTTGCAGACGAGAGCGAGCGACTTGAGCTCTACAGATCCGCCGGTTTCCGAGCGAGCACTCTAACGCAGGCCGACCTACTCGTCGTTGTTGAGGGCAAAAATGATGCGCCGATTCTCAGACTCCAATTCCCGGACTTGGCACGTGCCTCGGTGCAGTGCGCTGGCGGTCGAGCGAAAGTGTTCCGCGAGGTCGATCAGCTTGCTCCGTACGAATTGCCGATCATAGGCGTCGTGGATCGGGACATCGATGCGCCGACGGCTCCGGACGCAATCGCCGACCTCATCACGGTCTGGCCGACCGGCGACATTGAAGGGGTCTACCTTTCGGACGACGTAACCCTCCAGTTGATGGTCGACAACGGACTCATTCGGCCGGATTACGCGGACTTGGGGGTTCTGCGAGCCCTTCTCAACGAACTCGTGGACGAACAGCGGGACAATGTCATCGCAGAGATTGCGCAGCGCAGACTCCGTCTAAAGATGGCTTGGGATTGGCCGAGCCCGAAAGGCAATGGAGCCGTCGACCGGCTTCTTGCTGCTGTCAACGCGATGCAACCACTGGGGAGAGCTGACGCCGAGAGTGCCCTCGCAGATGCAACAACGGTCTGGGACACGCTGAACGTAGAGGAAAGATGGACCGTCGTTCGAGCGAAAGCGATTACCAATCAGTTCGCGAGTCGCGCATCGGAGATGCGGTCGGGGCAGGCTCTCCTAGAGGTGGTTGCCCGAGAGCAGCCGGCGCTTGACGGCTTGGCTGACTTCGCGACGAAGCTGTCCGCGGCCTTGGCCTGATCACGCCGCAGGGTGCGTTGGCCCGTAACAGAGCACGCCCAGGCTGCAGCGCAGCGAGTGAGCGTTGGTGGAACGTAGTGGCGCGCGCGATTCGGATCGACCTACCGATCGGGCTCGATGCTCCCGTTCCGCCTGTGCGCTCATGGGATCGCACCGCCGACGAGCGCGAGGGTCAGGCTCGGTTCTCTTGATTGGAGGCATCCGTGGTCCCCGCCTCTTCGCCAGAGTCTGCGGATTCGCCGGGGCGGTTCACCATTCTCACCGCCGTCACCAATAGATGGCGATGAACTCCACGTCCAAGTACCGGTGCGCGGACGGCACAAGAGGGGACTCCAAGACCAGCGGGGCCGGCTCCGGGGGAGCCGTAGTGTCGAAGTCGAGTCCGGCTTGATGCAGCGCACTTGCCCGCAGTTCAGCTCCAATCATCGGGTCCAGCTTCTTCTCGGACTTCGACTCAAGGAATTCGGTGACTGGCTGAAACGCTTGCCTTCGTGCGATCACTGACTCGCTCATCTGGGGGAGCCCGGTCGGAAAGAGCGATTCCATCCCGAAGTCCGCTGGCAACTCCGTTCCCAGGGCCTCGGCTGCGGCCGTCGCATACGACTGGAGCGCGGTCGTCATGCCTGCTGAGTCGACAGCACTCACAGGATCGTCAGCCGCGGCAAGCTCGGCGACCGACCTGTTGAACATCTGAAGACCAGCTCCGAGTTCGGGCGACACATCAGCAAGGACGTGAGCGAGCTTGACTGGCGTCCACGATTCTTGAATGCCGCTCCTCGCGATCCTGCTCAAGATTCGGTAGCGCGAATTCGAAAACAAGACGCGACGTATGTCCTTCCAGAACAGGGTCTCCTCCGCCACGCCGACGACCGTCAACGGGGCTGCTTCGAAGTCCGCGCGCTCTCCCAGCTGATCTGCAACTGCACGATGCACGAGGTAGCGGCGTTCGTCGGTCTGGACGACGCGATAGTCGACAGCCTTGGCTCGCACTGGCACTAAGCCGGCGAGCAGCCGCTCCAGGATCCGCGCGAAGGACTCTAACTGGCTGCGCTCGCCCAAGCTTACTAATGCCTGGAGCTCAGGGCTCTCGTGCATCAACTCCATCATCGTGGTGATTATGGCGCTGTTCTTGTAGATGGGTTCAGCCTCGAGTTCGACTTCCAGCTCAACCAAGCGGCCGCGCGCCAGTTGCTCTACATCCACAGCCCAGGGATCGCCCAACTCACGGAGGCATTCCGCGAGCTTCGAATCGAGTGGGCAGGCAACCTGAGGCGGTGCAAGGTTGGCCGCCAGCTTCAGAAGGGGTGTCTCTAACTCGTACAACTCCTTAAAAGTCGTTTGCACGATCGACTTTCGCAGCACCTGCGAGCCTCGCACCTCGGTGCTTTGCAGCTTCGAACCGATTGACGCTTTGGTGCCGCCGGCACCGACCCCTACCGAACCGCCCACTTCGCTTGCAAGCGTCGCGGTCTCCGTGTCAGTGAACTCAGTAGCGATGGCTCCGAGCTTCGACGCGATGAGGCTGTACACAGAGACCTCATCCAGGTAGACGAACTCGCGCAGAGGAGCCTGCTCACGCTCGGCAGCTCTTTTGCGGCGTCGGGTGCGGCGCCAAGCTCGAAAGCGAGAGCGGAAACTCATGAGTTGCGTCCTTTGCGTTCGGGGAGTAGGCGAAGTTTTTGCGAAGCCACACGTTGCCATCCCCCCACGTAGTCCTCCTCTAGAATCACATCTCGGTTGTCGCGGACCGCAAGGAGCGCGGCCTCAGTCCAGATGGCCGCCAACTCCGCGCCGGACCAGTTCGGAGTCTTTGCCGCAATGTGTGCATGGGGTAGGTCGCCCTTGGTGGCTAGCCGTCGAGAAGACGCCTCCAAAATCGCCAATCTGTCCGCGTCGACTGGCAGGGGAAAGTCGATCTCCCAGTCGAACCTGCCTGGCCTTCGCAAGGCCACATCTATATCGTCGGGCCGATTTGTTGCCGCGATGACGACCACGTTCTGCTCGGCAGCAAAGCCGTCCATCAAGGTCAACAGTTGCGCGACCACCCTCTTCGAGGCCTCATGAGCATCCTCGTCGCGTTGACCAGCCACGCTGTCGATCTCATCGAAGAAGATGATGGCGGGTCCGTTCGCCGCGGCATCTTCGAAGATTCGCCGCAGTAGTTCCTCGCTCTGGCCGTACCACTTCGAGAAGATTTCGGGTCCGCTCACTTCATAGAAGGTGGCTCCGGACCGAGCGGCGATGATCCTTGCCAAGAGCGTCTTCCCGGTTCCCGGCTGTCCTGTGAACAGTACGCCCTTGATTGGTCGAGCGCCGATGCGTTCCAGCTGCTCGTGATGCTCGAGCGGCGTCTCAATGAGTTCGCGGGCCCTGGCTTTGACCTCCGGGTAGCCGCCGAAGTCGTCGAAGGAAGGTCCCCGAGCATCTTCTGGGCTGGTCCGAAAGGTGCCCACCACGGCGTCGCTGACGGTGTGTGAATCCAGGTATCGGATCGGGTCGGGCGACAGGACCCGTAGGACTTTGCCGTCGGGGTCGACTTCCACCGTGTTACCGGCCTCGAACTCGACCGTCTGAGCAACCTCAACGATCCGTTGCTCCGAGCCGACCTCAATTATCGCTAGGTCTTCACTCAATAGTTTGACCACCGCAACGCTAGTATCGCGCGGCCAGGCCTCCTCAGCGACTGGCCAGATCCTGCTCCCATCTTCGTCGACCAAGACCCAGTCGCCGACCGAAAACTCGATAGGTCGAGAAGTTGAAATCGTGGCGGTCTTGCTGCCTTGATAGGCGAGCGTCATTCGTAGCCGGTCTTCAGAGAGCCAACGAACTCGAGCCAGTTCACCCTCCTGGTAATCGTCGATGTCCACGGGGTCCCCGTTCGGTGAGATTTTCAATCTGACCATGATTATCAGTACAACCCGTCCCAGAATTGTCGGGGCGAATGGCTCCAAGACCGTCCTCGGCCCACGGGCAAATACACTATCCGCGCGACACCCCTGTGGGCACCGTGACGCCGGTGATGGGAGTCCGGCGAGGTCGGCGGCCAGGACCGTTGGCCTTCAAGCCTCCGGCCTTAGGTCTCACGGAGATTCCCACCTCTAAGCGCGTACGTGAGCAGCGGCCCTCTGGTCCTGGGTGCGTCTAACTGGGCGGAATGCCTGCGTCACGTTTGGCCCTCACGCTCATTCGGATGGACGCGCCGCCCGCGCGCAAGAAATGCACTTCCGTGAGGCGCCAGTGGTATATCGGTCGCGCTGTTTGACATGGAGGAGGGCGAGGTCGGACCGGGTGCCTGTGCCCTTGTCAGCCGCGCATGCTGGGCCGGCTACACCAGCACGGAGAGTGCGCGGTCGCGCACTGAGATCGCCACCGGGAGCGGCGCGAGTCGCTCGCCGTCGCCGTACGCCGTGACCGGCGCCGCGCTGCGCACCCGCACCTCACGTCCGCGCAGGCAGACGACGTCGTCGAGCTCGACGTGGGTGCCGTCGTAGAGCTTGGGCATCGACCGGATCAGCCGCAGCTTCGACGCGGCCCGGACGATCACGACGTCGAGCAGCCCGTCACTCAGCGACGCGGTCGGGGCGATGTGCATGCCCGCCCCGTAGTAGCCGGAGTTCGCCACCACCACCGTGTAGGCCTCCTCCTCGGTCTCGACGCCGTCCACCTCGACGGTGAACCGGGTGGGTGAGAACGCGAGCACTGACCGCACCGCGGCGTACGGGTACTGCAGGGACCTCGGCACGCGGTGGCTGCGGTCGACGATCTCCGAGGCGAGGGAGTCCACGCCGGCATAGACGCTGCCCAGCACCACGCGGCGGCCGGCGTCGATCACGTCGACGTCGGTGGGCTCGCCCTCGAGCAGCACGTGGGCGACCTTCTCGGCGTCCGAGCCCAGGCCGAGCATCCGGGCAAAGTCGTTGCCGCGCCCGGACGGGACCACGCCGAGCAGCCCGCGCGCGTCGACCAACGCCTCGGCGATCGAGGACAGCATCCCGTCGCCGCCGACCGCGACCACCACGTCCCCGCGTGCGGCGGCCTCGCGGGCCAGCTCGGCGCAGCCCACCGGCCCGGGGCTGTAGGTCACCTCGACGTGCGCCCCGGCGTCGCGCAGGATGCGGGCGACCGGTACGACGGCGGCCGGCGCCGACCCGCCCCCGGAGAGCGGGTTGACCAGGAACCGGAAGGACCTCACGGCACGAGAACCCCGGGGTTCAGCACGCCGTCCGGGTCCAGCCGGTGCTTGACCGCGCGCAGCATCTCGACCCCGACCGGGCCGATCTCCCGGGCCAGCCACGGCAGGTGGTCGCGGCCGACGGCGTGGTGGTGGGTGATCGTGGCACCCGCGGCGAGCATCGCGTCGGACGCGGCGGCCTTGGCGCGGGCCCACTGCTCGAGGCCGTCGTCGACCTGCCGCGCGGCGACGGTGAAGTAGAGCGAGGCGCCGGTCTCGTAGACGTGGCTGATGTGGCACAGCACGAGCGGCGATCCCGCGTCGGTGGTGAGCGCGGAGGTGAGCGCGTCGCGGACGGCGTCGTACAGCCCCGGCAGCCGCGACCAGAACGTGGCGGTCTCCAGGGTCTCGACGAGCACGCCCACGTCGAGCAGGGAGTCGCGCAGGTAGGGCCCGTGGAAGCGGCCCGCCTCCCACGCGGCCCCGCCCTGCTCGCCGAGGCTCTGGCCGCCGAGTTCGCGCAGCCGGTCGGCGACGAGGCCGCGGCGGGCGCCGACGGAGGCCGGGGTGCCCTCGAAGCCGGTGACCATCACGACCCCGCTCGCGTCCGCGTCCGCGCCGACCTGGCCGGGATCGGCGAGGTTCACCGCCGTCTCGTTCTCGTCCGAGAGCCGCAGCACGGTCGGGGCGATCCCGTCCTGGGCGAGGGCGCGCAACGCCGTCGTGCCCGCGTCGAAGGAGTCGAAGCGCCACGTCTCGTAGACCTTGTACGCCGGCCGCGGCCGGACCCGCACGGTCACCGAGGTGATGACCCCGAACGCCCCCTCCGAGCCGAGCACCAGCTCGCGCAGGTCCGGGCCGGCGGCGCTGGCCGGGGCGCTGCCGAGCTCGAGCGTGCCGAGCGGGCTGGCCACCCTCAGCCCAAGCACCAGGGCGTCGAACCTGCCGTAGCCGGACGAGGCCTGGCCGCTGGAGCGGGTCGCCGCGAAGCCGCCGATCGAGGCGTACTCGAAGGACTGGGGGAAGTGGCCCAGGGTGAGCCCGTGCTCGGCTAGGAGCGCCTCGGCGCGCGGGCCGAGGAGGCCGGCCTCGAGCACGGCGGTGCCGGAGTCGGTGTCGACCGACACCAGCCGGTCGAGCCGGCGCAGGTCGAGCGCGACCACCCCCGCGAAGCCGTCGCGGCGCGCCGTCAGACCTCCCACCACGGAGGTGCCGCCGCCGAAGGGCACGACGGCTACCCGGTGCTCGCCGGCCCACTGGACGACGGCGAGCACCTCGTCGTGGTCGCCCGGGAGCAGGACGGCGTCCGGGGCGTCGGACCCGGCGCCGTGGCGCATCCGCCGCTGGTCCGGGGTGGACGTGCCGCGCGTGGGCCGCACCCGGGTCTCGGGGGGGGTGCGGACGTGGTCGGGGCCGAGCACCCGGCTGAGCTCGGCGAGCAGGTCCTCACCGAGCTCGGGCTCCGGCAGGCGGACCTGCTCGAGCGGGACGGTCGGCTGCTCGGTGGCCGGCCCGAAGGCCAGCCCGACCAGTCCGCGGGCGTTCTCGGGCAGGGGTGCGGCCTCGGCGGGGTCGCCCCAGCGTGCCCAGTGCATCTGCGTCACGTGATACAGTGTGACACATGACGTCACTTCGTCACAACGGCGACCGGCCCTCGGGCGACGACGCCTTGCTCGACGCGGCACGCGAGGGGATCCTGGCCGTCGGCTGGCGGCGCACCACGCTCACCGACGTGGCCCGTCGCGCCGGGGTGTCGCGGATGACGATCTACCGACGCTGGCCCGACATGCAGACCCTGCTCGCGGACCTGATGACACGCGAGTGGGCCGTGGTGGTCGAGGACAGCGCGCTCGGCGCCGGCGCCTCACCGCTCGAGCGGCTGGCCGGTGGCGTCGCGGCGACGGTCGCGGGGCTGCGCGGCAACCCGCTGTTCGCCAAGATCCTCGAGGTCG
>JBQCEF010000333.1:0-4329 GCA_051960495.1 Nocardioides sp.
CGGGATATGGTGGTTTTACGCCAATTTCTGTTTTGGGTGTTTTTGTGTTTTCACTCCCCACGACCGCCGAGGCCATCACGGCCGCCTGGCGCGCGGAGTCGACCAGACTGGTCGCCGCGCTGGCCCGGTTGACCCACGACCTGGCCACGGCCGAGGACCTCGCGCAGGACGCACTGGTCGCGGCGCTGGAGCAGTGGCCCGAGAGCGGGATCCCGCACAAGCCGGCCGCCTGGCTGATGACCATCGCCAGGCGGCGCGGCATCGACCAGATCCGCCGTGCCGAGACGCTGCGGCGGCGGACCGAGGAGATCGGGCACGCCCGGCAGGCACTCGGGGAGGACCATGTGCCCGACCTCGACGCGCAGATCGACTACATCGAGGACGACGTCCTGCGGCTGATGTTCTTGTGCTGCCACCCCGCGCTCACGCCCGAGTCGCGGACCGCGCTGACGCTCCGGCTGGTCGGCGGGCTCACCACGTCCGAGATCGCCCGCGCCTTCCTGGTCGCGGACACCGCCATGGGTCAGCGGATCTCGCGCGCCAAGAAGACGCTGACCGAGGTGGACGCCCGGTTCGAGCTGCCCACCGGGGAGGACCGGTTGCGCCGCCTCGACGACGTCATGGCGGTGATCTACCTGGTCTTCAACGAGGGGTACGCCGCCACGGCCGGCGAGGACTGGATGCGCCCGGACCTCGCCAGTGAGGGCATGCGACTCGCGCGGATGCTCGCGGCGCTCGTGCCGGACGAGCCGGAGGTCCTGGGCCTGCAGGCGCTGCTGGAGATCCAGGGGTCCCGGATGCGTGCCCGCCTGGACCCGCGGGGTGAGCCGGTGCTGCTCGAGGCGCAGGACCGCTCGAGGTGGGACCGCCTGCTGATCCGCCGCGGGCTGACGGCCCTGGCGCGGGCCGAGGCGCTCGCCGCGCGCGGCAAGCCGGTCGGCACCTACTTCCTGCAGGCCTCGATCGCCGCGCAGCACGCGCGTGCGCACCGGCCGGACCAGACGGATTGGCGCCGGATCGCGAGCTTGTACGACGTGCTGGCGAGCGCCGCGCCCGGCCCGGTGGTCGAGGTCAACCGGGCCGTCGCGCACGGGCGGGCGTTCGGCGCGGAGGCCGGGCTCGCCGTGCTGGACGGCATGGACGGCTCGGACGCCGAGACGCTGGCCGGCACGCCGCTGGTCGCGAGCGTCCGCGGCGACCTGCTCGAGCGGGCCGGGCGCCACACCGAGGCCGGGGCTGCGTTCGCCGAGGCGGCGGGACGCACGCGCAACGCCGGCGAACGTGCGGTCCTGCAGCGGCGGGCGGAGGAGAACTCGGGCCGCTGGTGAGCCCCGCACCTGGGCCGGGACATGAAAGACCCGGCCGTTGCTGACGGGGGATACAACAACGACCGGGCACTGATAAATCTAGAGCCGCCCGGCTGATCGTTCAACTGAATGAGTCGAATATGGCGTGGATCACCCGGGAAATCGGCCACTGGTCTAGTCCTCGCCAGGCGGGAAACCTGGCACTGGTCTACTACCGGATCGTCAGTTGCCGGTTCGCCAGCCCGCTGCGCGCCGACCGCTCCTCGGAGCTGAGCGGCGAAGTGTCGGCCAGGGCGGCAGCGAGGTCGTCGGCGAACTGCTTCGCGGGGCCCTCGAGCACCTCGGCTCCCGTGCCGACGGGCAGGTCCCACACCGGGACGAGCACCCCGTGGACCCGGAACATGCCCACCAGTCGGGCGCCCTCGACGATCCGGTCCTTGCCGGCGGCGTGCACCCGCGCCAGCGCGGAGAGCAGCTGCTCCTCGTCGTCGTGAGGCATCACCCAGCGCAGGTGCTCCTTGCTGCCCACGTTGGTCCAGTACGCCGCCTCGACCGAGGTGAGCCGCGCCGTGGGGTGCGCCGCGGCGTTGGCCGCCTCCAGCGAGGCGTGCACCGAGCCGGTCGGGTCCTCGACGTCGGCGACCCAGAAGTCGAAGCCGTCGTGCACGGTCACCTCGAGCGGCTCGTCGGCCACGAGGTCCTGGAGCCGGTTGCCCTCGCCGGGCGGGTCCACCAGACCGACCACGTCGCCGGGCTCCGCGACGAGCGCCTTCTCCAGCACGGCGCCCAGGTCGCGGCTGGGGTCGCCGAACCCGTGCTGCACCTGCAGGCCGAGCCAGATCGTGCCGTCCTGGCGGACGAGTGCGGGCGCGGCCATGGGCAGCAGCGAGCACAGCACGACGGTGCGGTCGGAGCCGGTGAGGGTCAGCGGCGCGGTGGCGGCGGGGACGAGCTCGCGCAGCGCGATGATGTCGGCCTCTCCGGCCAGGCCGGCGAACGGGCGCGCGACGTACACCGGCGCGGGACCGTCACTGCTGCCGTGGCAGGCCTTGTAGCGCCGGCCCGAGCCGCAGGGGCACGGCTGGCGGGGGCCGACCTCGCCGGCGGCGGGCGCCTCGGTGGCGTGTGTCCGGTTCTTGACGCGCGACTTCTTACCCATGGACAGGAACCCTAGTGGGGCTCCCTCACACGGCGAGCACGGCGTGCACGGTCGAGCGCGACCGGGTCTTGTCCGACCACCACGTGTCGGCGAGCGTCTCGACGATCGCCATGCCCCGGCCGGCCAGCGCCGAGGACGGCGCGTTGACCTTGCGGGGGCGGGTGCCGGATCCGCCGTCGGTGACCGAGATCTGCAGCCCCTGGTTCGCCATCTTCCAGCTGACCATGATGTCGCCCTCGGGGAGCGGCTGGGCGTGGCGCACCGAGTTGGCGACGAGCTCGGAGATCACCACCCGGGCGTCCTCCACGACGTCACCGGTCAGACCACCGTCGACCATCCAGGACTTCAGCTGCTGCCTGGCCACGGAGACCGAGGACGCGGCAAAAGGGACGCGCATCGTCACCGGCGCGCGCCCCGCTCGCAGCGAGCTCGTACCCACGGGTGTGTCCCTACCTTCGACGTCGTCTGGCATCCGGTCCAGATCGTGCCCATCGACCCCCCGGCCAAACCCACCCGTCCGGGTGGCGTGTCTCTCACCCCTTTGCGCGCCTCGAACCCCCTCCGGCATGGCCCAGATGGGCCAGTGCCCCGGAGGGGTCGTCGGTGATGACGGCCTCGACGCCCAGCCGCAGGCACAGGTCGAGATCCTCCTCGGTGTTGACCGTCCACACGTGCATCCGGCGGCCCTGCTTGCGCAGCCGGTGGGCCACCTTGGGGCTCTCGCGTAGCAGCTCGATCCCGGGGCCGGCGATCCAGTCCTCGGTCACCAGCTCCTTGGTGACGCGCCAGGCGTGCTGGCTGTCGATCAGCAGCACCAGCTCCAGGTCGGGGGCGAGCTTCTTGACCCGGGTCAGCGCCACCCAGGAGAAGCTCATCACCCGCGCGGGGGAGTCCGGGCCGGTCCACCCGAACTCACCGAGCAACTCCACGAGCCGGCGCTCCACCAGCCCGCCGTACCGGGTCGGGTGCTTGGTCTCGATCGCGAGGTCGATCGGACGGTCGTAGTCGCGCACCGCCTCGACGAGCCGGCGCAGGGTGAGCACCTTGCTCTGCTCGACGTCGACCTCCGGCGCCTCGTCGTCGAGGTCGCGCCAGGGGTTCTTCCAGGCCGCGAAGTCGAGCTCGTCGAGCTGGGCCAGCTCCATGGTGGAGACCACGCCACGGCCGTTGGCCGTCCGGTCGACGCGGCGGTCGTGGACGCAGACGAGGTGCCCGTCCGCGGTGAGCCGGACGTCGCACTCCAGCGCGTCAGCGCCCTCGTCGAGGGCCCGCAGGTAGGCGCCGAGGGTGTGCTCGGCGGCGCTGAGGCTGGAGCCACGGTGGGCGACGACCTGGGGGCGGCCGGCGACGCGGTGCATGGCGCCCATCGTGTCACCTCCTCCCGGGCCGGTCGGGGATCAGCTGCGCTGGGCGCGCAGGAACTTCCCGAAGTGCGGCACGGTGAACGCGACCGTGCCGCGCTCGGAGGAGTAGACCAGGCCCTTCTTGATCAGGCCGTCGCGCGCCGGCGACAGGCTCTGCGGCTTGCGGCCGAGCGAGGCGGCGATGTCCGCGGTGGTCACCGAGCCGTCGTCGTTGTTGGCGCCGAGGTCGGCCATCGTGCGCATGTAGTCGCGCTCGGCCGGCGTGGCCCGGTCGTAGCGGGCACCGAAGAACCCCACCGCGAGCTCGGCCTCGGCCTCCGGCGCCGCCTCGTGCACGTCGCTGACCTGGATCGGGCTCTCCACCGCGGCGTCCCAGGTGACCTTGCCGTAGGCCTGCACGAAGTAGGGGTAGCCGTCGGTCAGGTGATACAGCTCCTCCAGCGCCTTCGGCGCGTAGGTGGCTCCTTCGCTCGCGGCCGGCAGCGTCCACGCCCGCTCG
>JBQCEF010000334.1:0-4904 GCA_051960495.1 Nocardioides sp.
CCCCGGCCGGTGAAGAACCGGCCGGGGCCGCCGCGGACAGCGCTGCAGACGGGGTCGAGGAGACGGAGACGGACCTGGTCAGCGACCTGGCCGTCGCCCAGTCGGCGGTGGCCGCGCTCACCGACGACCTGAAGCGGCTGCAGGCCGAGTACGTCAACTACAAGCGCCGCGTGGACCGCGACCGCGACCTGGTGCTGCAGAACGCCAAGTTCTCGGTGCTCTCCTCGCTGCTGCCCGTGCTCGACGACGTCGACCGGGCGCGGGAGCACGGCGAGCTCGAGGGCGGCTTCAAGGCCGTCGCCGAGTCGCTGGAGCGGATCGTGGCCGGTCAGGGTCTGGGGAAGTTCGGCGCGTCGGGCGACGAGTTCGACCCCCGCTTGCACGAGGCTTTGATGCACGCGCACTCATCGGACGTCACCACGACGACCTGCCGCGACATCGTGTCCGCCGGTTACAAGATCGGCGACCGCGTGGTCCGGCCGGCGCGGGTGACCGTGGTCGACCCCGAGCCGGCCGCCGCGGGCGACGGGAACGGCGCGAGCTGAACCAGCACCACCGCAGCACGACCAGATGAACGAGAAGGGAGGTTGGCATGACGAGCGCTGACTGGGCGACCAAGGACTTCTACAAGGTCCTCGGCGTCGCCAAGGACGCACCGGCGGCGGAGATCAAGAAGGCCTACCGCAAGCTCGCGCGTGCCAACCACCCCGACTCGCACCCCGGCGACAAGGCCGCCGAGGAGCGCTTCAAGGCGGTCGCCGAGGCCTACGACGTCGTCGGCGACGCCGAGAAGCGCAAGAAGTACGACGAGATGCGCAGCGTCTACGCCGGCGGCGGGTTCAACCCGTTCGGCGGCGGCCAGGCCGGCGGTCGCACCACCACCTTCGACGTCAACGACCTGTTCGGGGGCGGCGCCGGTGGCGGTGGCGGCGGCGGGTTCGGCGACCTGTTCGGCACCATGTTCGGCGGCGGGCGCGGCACCCGTCAGGCCGCACCGCGCCGAGGCGCCGACATCGAGTCCGAGGCCACGATCGGCTTCACCGACGCCGTCGACGGCGTGACGATCTCATTGCGGCTCTCCTCCGACGCCCCGTGCGGCGACTGCAACGGCACGGGCGCGCGCGCCGGGACGGTCCCGCGGGTCTGCCCCGAGTGCGACGGCGTCGGCATGCGTGCCGCCTCGGTCGGGGGCGCCTTCACGATGAACGAGACCTGCTCCGCCTGCGGCGGCCGCGGGCTCGTGGTCGACGACCCCTGCCCGACCTGCCACGGCTCGGGCCGGGGCCTGTCGAACCGCACGATCTCCCCCCGCATCCCCGCCGTTGTCAAGGTCGGCCAGCGGATCCGGATCCGCGGCAAGGGCGCCAACGGCGAGCGCGGCGGCCCGCCCGGTGACCTGTGGGTGACCGTGCACGTCCAGCCGCACCGTCTCTTCGGGCGCAAGGCCCACAACCTGACGCTGACCGTGCCGGTGTCCTTCGACGAGGCCGCGCTCGGCGCCGAGATCAAGGTGCCCACGCTCGCCGGCACCCCGGTGACGCTCAAGCTGCCCCCGGGCACGCCGACCGGGCGCACGTTCCGCGTGCGCGGCAAGGGCGTGGCCCACAAGGGCGGGCGGGGCGACCTGCTGGTCACCGTCGAGGTCCAGGTGCCGGCCCACCTCGACGCGCCGGCCCGTGAGGCGGTGGAGGCCTACCGCGCCGCGACGGCCGGCCGCGACCTGCGCGCCAACCTGTTCTCGGAGGCCCGGTCATGAGGGGGTCGCGTCCGCTGGGTCCCGGGCAGCCGAGCCCGGAGGCCGCCGTCTACGTGATCAGCGTGGCCGCCGAGCTCACCGGCCTGCACCCGCAGACCCTGCGCACCTACGACCGGCTCGGCCTGGTCTCCCCGGGCCGCACCGGCGGCGGCGGCCGGCGCTACTCGTGGCGCGACATCGAGCTGCTGCGGGAGGTGGCCGAGCTGACCGCGGCCGGCATCGGCCTCGAGGGCGTGCGCCGGATCCTTCAGCTCGAGCACCAGGTCGACGCGCTGCGGATGCGCGTTGGCGAGCTCGAGGACCAGCTGTCGGTCACCGAGCACACCCTGCGCAGCACGCTGCAGAACTCCACCGCGAAGAACTTGCCCGCCGTCCGGCCGCCGTCGTCGGGGCACGTGACGGTCTGGCGCCGCGGCCGGGTCTGAAGCGCCACGGCGCCAGCCACGCGGCGCCCCGTCCTCGGCAGCGACCCCCGGCGCCGGTGGGGAGCCCGCCGGCGCCGGGCTGTCCGCTCTCTAGCTCGGACCGATGCGCAGGGAGTCGAGCAGCGCCTGCTGCTCCGCGTGGTGCCGCCGGGTGCCGTCGAGCTCCCAGCTCGCGACCAGGATCGGCGCCGGCTCCACTCCGGGGACCACGAGGTGCCACACGTCGAGCGCAGCTTTCCCTCCCCACCCGGGTTCGGCGAAGAAGTCGTCGACCACGCCGCGGAGCTGGCCCGGAAGGCCGCCGCCCTCGCTGCAGCTGCCGTCGGTCTGCAGGCGAAGGTGCACGGCGGTTCCGCCGAAGGCGTCGACCACCTGCGGGCCCTCCAGCACGCTCGCGTGGGCGAGGTTCAGCAAGGGGGTCACGTTGGCGATGAGCCGGTCGGGGTCGGATCCCAGTGCCTGGACCAGCCGGTCGCCGCACGGCCGGAGCCGGGCGCTCGGATCGCGGAGGAAGAAGACCGCCGCGCCGTAGTCGTCGCGGGTGGCGGCGGACCGCCGCAGTCCCATCCCCGCCTGGAACCACTCCCAGTCGCGCCCGGGGACGTCGAAGCGCACGTCGACGCCGTCGTAGCTCACGTGCGAAATGCCGGGGAGCAGCACGTCCTCGCCCTGGTCCACGGCGGTGCGCACTCCGACGTCCCACCGCGGGCCCGTGGGCGTCGCGGAAGGCGTCACGGCCGGCGCGGGCGACGCATCGGTGTCGTCGCCGGCCATCGTCGCGATCCCGCCCCCGGCGAGGACGACGAGCGCGAGGGCGCCGGCGACCGTGGCGACCCGGCGCCGGTGCAGGGTGCGCCCCCGCCGCTCGATGAGCGCCAGCTCGGGGACGGGGAGGCCCTGCTCGGCGCGTGAGCGGAACTCGCTGATCTTCAGATCAGACATGGCTGACCTCCTCCGGGTTGTCGAGGGCGCGGGCCATCGCCTCGCGGCCCCGGCTCAGACGTGACTTGACCGTGCCGGCGGGCACGCCGAGCTCCTCGGCGATCTCGGCGACCGGGAGGTCCGCGAGGTGGTGCAGCGCGACGACCTCGCGCTGCTCCACCGGCAGCGACCTCAAGGCGTCGATGACGTCCAGGCGGTCGTCCAGGCCGGGGATGTCCTCCGGCGCGGCGAGGCGTTCCTTGATGCGTGAGAAGTTGCGCAGCTTGCGCCACCGGCTGCGATGGAGGTTGATCGCGGTCCTCCTCAACCACGCCTCCGGGTTGGTGGTCTCGGCGAAGCGATGGCCGGCGGCCACCGCGCGCACGAAGGCCTCCTGCACGACGTCCTCGGCCTCGGCTCGGTCGCCGACCACGCCGTACAGCTGCACGACCAGCCGTCGGTAGCTGGCGTAGAAGACGTCCTCGAGGCGCACGCCTCGCTCGGATCGGAGCTGCTCACGGACCGGTGTGTCCATGTCGTGCCCCCTTTCGTCGGGGATGACGACTCCCGAAGGCAGGCTCGGGTTCCCCGGGGCGCGAGCGGGTTCTCCAACTACGAAACCACCTTCTGGCCCCGCCGCCGCGGCCCGTGAGCGGCAAAATCCTCGAAGTTGAGCGGAACAGACTCAACTTCGAGACCGTTACATCTGTGGACGTCGCGTAGCGTGCACGTCCCCGCCGGTGGTCCGGTACGCACCCACGCCCAGTTCCGCCACAGCACGACAGAGGGGTCCCGCACCTGATGGACGCATCGAAGTTCACCACACGCAGCCAGGAAGCCATCAACACCGCCATCTCCACGGCCGCCTCCGGAGGTCACCCCCAGGTCGAGGCCGTCCACCTGCTCGCCGCCCTGCTCGCCCAGCCCGACGGCATCGCGCGCCCGCTGTTCGAGGCGGCCGGTGTGCAGCCCTCGGCGGTCGTGGCCGGCATGGAGACCGAGCTGCGCAAGCTCCCGGCCGCCAGCGGCTCGACCGTCGGCGCCCCGTCGTACTCCCGCGCCGCCCTGCAGATCCTCAGCACCGCGAGCGACATCGCCGGTGAGATGAAGGACGACTACGTCTCCACCGAGCACCTGCTGATCGCCGCGGCGACCATCGACAGTCCGGCCGGCCGGCTGCTCAAGGAGGCCGGCGCGACCCCCGAGGCGCTGCGCGGTGCGCTCACCAGCGTCCGCGGCACGGCCCGGGTGACCAGCCAGGACCCGGAGTCGACCTACCAGGCGCTCGAGAAGTACGCCGTCGACCTCACCGCCGCGGCCCGCGACGGCAAGCTCGACCCGGTGATCGGCCGCGACGCCGAGATCCGCCGCGTCGTGCAGGTGCTGTCGCGCCGCACCAAGAACAACCCGGTGCTGATCGGCGAGCCGGGCGTCGGCAAGACCGCCGTCGTCGAGGGCCTGGCCCAGCGCGTCGTCGACGGCGACGTGCCCGACTCGCTCAAGGGCCGCAGCGTGCTCGCGCTCGACCTGGCCGCGATGGTGGCGGGCGCGAAGTACCGCGGCGAGTTCGAGGAGCGCCTCAAGGCCGTGCTCGAGGAGATCAAGGACTCCGGCGGCCAGGTCATCACGTTCATCGACGAGCTGCACACCGTCGTCGGCGCCGGCGCCGGCGGTGACTCCGCGATGGACGCGGGCAACATGCTCAAGCCGATGCTGGCCCGCGGTGAGCTGCTGATGATCGGCGCGACCACCCTCGACGAGTACCGCGAGCGGATCGAGAAGGACCCCGCGCTCGAGCGCCG
>JBQCEF010000335.1:0-6504 GCA_051960495.1 Nocardioides sp.
CGGCATTGAGCTCCGCCTGCCGCGGGGCCATCGACGCGGGGTGGGGCCCGGGGACTGGGGACTCGTCGCCGCCCGAGACCACGACGGGCGGCGCCCGCCCGGCGGTGCGCAGGGTGGCCAGCCGGGCCGGCGACGCCGACGCCAGGACCAGCGGGCTCGAGCCGGTCACTGGATCCGCGCCAGGGCGGCCTGGAGCGGGTCGAGCCCGATCGAGCCGAGGTTGAGCGCCGCGCGGTGGAACTCCTTGAGGTCGAACCGGTCGCCGAGCCGCCTCTTGGCGTCGTCGCGGGCCGCCAGCCAGATCCGCTCGCCGACCTTGTACGACGGCGCCTGGCCCGGCCAGCCCAGGTAGCGGTTCACCTCGAACTGGATGAGCTCGTCCTCCATCCGGGTGTGCTTGCGCATGAACTCGAGGCCGAGGTCGTGGTCCCAGGTCTCGCCGGGGTGGAAGCCGAACGGGTTGTCGTGCGGGATCTCCAGCTCGAGGTGCATGCCGATGTCGATGACGACGCGCGCGGCCCGGAACGCCTGGGCGTCGAGCATCCCGAGCTTGTCGGCGGGGTCGTCGAGGTAGCCGAGGTCGTCCATCAGCCGCTCGGAGTAGAGCGCCCAGCCCTCCCCGTGGCCGGAGACCCAGCACATCAGCCGCTGCCAGCGGTTGAGCAGCTCCTTGCGGTACGTCGTCTGGGCAACCTGCAGGTGGTGGCCCGGGACGCCCTCGTGGTAGACGGTCGTGACCTCGCGCCACGTCGAGAACTTCTCCTGACCGTCCGGCACCGCCCACCACATCCGTCCCGGGCGGTGGAAGTCCTCGCTGGGGCCGGTGTAGTAGATGCCGCCGTCGCTGGTGGGGGCGATCCGGCACTCGATGCGCCGGATCGGCTCGGGGATGTCGAAGTGCACGTCGGCCATCGCCGCCACGGTCCGGTCGGCCAGGTCCTGCATCCAGGCGGCGAAGGCCTCCTTGCCGTGGATGGTCCGCGAGGGGTCGGCGTCGAGGGCGGCGACGGCGTCGTCGACGGACCCGCCGGGGACGATCTGGTCGGCGACCTCGGCCATCGCCTCCTCGATCCGGGCCAGCTCCTCCCACCCCCAGGCGTAGGTCTCCTCGAGGTCGATCGTGCTGCCGAGGAAGTAGCGCGAGCCCAGCGCGTAGCGCTCGCGGCCCACCGCGTCGGCGTCCGGGCCGCGCGGCGCGAGGTCGTCGGAGAGGAACCGGCCGAACGCAGCGGTGGCCTCGCTGGCGGCGCGGGCGTGCTCGGCCAGGTCCGCGGCGAGTCCGTCGGACACCTCAGCCGCCTCGACGAGGTGCACGAAGAAGTCACCTCCGCTGCCGACCTGGCCGGTCCAGTGCCGGATCTGGTCCGCGACGCCGTGGATCTGCCGCTTGGCCGCGACGTGGCCGGCTTCGGCCGAGGTGAGCAGGGTGGTGCGGAGGCCGGCGAGTGCGTCGCCCCAGGCGGCGAGACGCGCGTCGATGTTGCGCCAGGCCGCCTCGGTGTCGGTGTCCATGAGGTCGAACGCGGAGCGCATGTGGTGCAGCCCGCTCGAGATCACCGAGATCTCCGACTGCGGCACGTGCGCGTCGTACATCTCCAGCTCGAGGCCGAGCCGCTCGAGGAACGCCTCCTGGGCCACCCGCTCCCGCTCGTCGGTCGGGGTCGCGTCGCGCGCCGCCTCGTAGGCCCGGCGGGTGAGCGCCTCGCGGGCGGCGTAGCCGTCGGGGGAGTAGTCGGTCAGCCGGTCGTCATGGCCCGGGACGCCGAGGTAGGTCGCGGTCACCGGGTCGAGCGCGCAGTAGTCGTCGACGAAGTTGTTCGCGATCGTGTCGACCGGTCGGGCAGCGGAGTCCTGTGGCGGGGTCACAGCTCCACACCCTAGGGCCCGGGTGCCGATAGCGTCGGTCGGGTGAGGACTGCTGGGGTGTCGGTGACCTGGGTGGCCAGCCGGGCCCTGCTCGTCTGGCTGCTGCTTGGTCCGCAGGAGTGGGTTCGCGGCGACGTCACCTACTTCGACCGCAGCCTCTCCGACCTGGGGCAGGTGGGGGTCCGCGCCACGCTGGTCGAGTACCCGGTCCCCGCGCTGGCCGTCCTGGGACTGCCCTGGCTGCTCGCCCGCGCCGCGTCGTCGGTGCTGGGGATCGCCGACGCCTACAACGTGCTGCTGATGCTCGCCGCCGCGGTGACCGACCTGGCGTTCACCGTCCTGCTCGCGCGGCGGCAGGGCAGCCGGCTCGGGCTGCTCGCCTGGCTGCTCGCTGTGCCGCTGCTCGGGGTCACCGCTTACGCGAGGTTCGACCTGCTGCCGGGGGTGCTGTGCGGCGCCGCCGTGCTGGCGCTGCCGGGTCGCCCGCGCGTCGCTGCGGCGGCGGTCGCGGTGGCGACCGGGATCAAGCTGTGGCCGGCGCTGGTGATCCCGCCGCTGCTCGCGGTCGTCCGCCCGCGGGGGCCGGCGACGTCGGTGCTGGCGGGGACGGGGCTGGCCCTGGCGCTGGTCAGCGTGGTGGTCGGCGGCTGGGAGCGCCTGTTCTCACCGCTGACCTACCAGGCCGACCGGGGCCTGCAGATCGAGTCCGTGCTCGCCACCCCCGCGATGCTCGGCTGGCTGTCCGACCACGGCCGCTGGCAGGTCGCCTACGCCACCAGCAAGGCCTACGAGGTGACCGGTCCGGGCGTCGGCACGCTGCTGGCGCTCAGCTCTGCGCTGACCGTCGTGTACGTCGTGGGGCTGGCCGCCGCCTGGTGGCGCCTCTGGGTCCTGCGCGACCGGGTCCGCGGCACGACCGTGCTGTGGGTGGCGCTCGCGGCCGTCACCGGGTTCGTCGTCGTCGGCAAGGTGCTCAGTCCGCAGTACCTGCTGTGGCTGGCGCCGCTCGCCGCGGCCGGGCTCACCGTCGAGGACCATCGCCGGCTGCGGTGGTGGACCGCCGGGCTGCTGCTCGCGATGGGGCTGACCCAGGTCGTCTTCCCCGCGAACTACGGGCAGATCACCCTGCTCGGCGACCGGGCGTGGCTGCCGGTCGCCGCGCTCGCGCTCCGCAACGTCGTGGTGGTCGCGCTGCTGGCGACGGCCGTGGCTGCGGTCGTGTCAGGCCTGCGGCGGGACGCTCAGCGTTGGGGGCAGGATCGACGACCGGCCACGGCTCCCGCGGCGTTACCCGAGTAACGAGACCAATGCCACCGAGAAGCCGCCGCACTGGAACGCCGGCTATGGCGAGTCCAGCCGCGAGATCGTTGTCGACGAGGCAGCCGAGACTGTGCTTCTTCTGGGCAGGGACCAAGCAGGGCAGGTGTTCGAAAACTGTCGGCGGGTCGCTTTAGTGTCGTCGTCATGAGCGAGAGCATCGGATGGCCGGACATCACAGGCGACCTGCCTGACGACGTCGCCGGCCTCTGCGACGCACTCGCGCGAGGCCATGAGCAGCAGCGGGCCATCGAGTCGCGCCAGATCGTGCTGGCTGCGCACTGGCTCGACCTGCACTGCCCCGAGGACCAGCCCGAGCCGAGGGCTCGGGCCGGGTGCTTCCGGGGACCGAGAGGACCGTGCCGTCCGGCGCCGACGGCACCCCGTTGGTCACGGAGTTCGCCTGTGCGGAGTTCGCGGTCCTGCTCGAGATGCACCCGGCCGCCGGGAGGAACCAGCTCCGCAAGGTCGCCAACCTGCGCCACCGGCACCCGCTGCTGTGGTCTCGTGTGCTCAACGGCGAGGTCGAGGCGTGGAAGGCCCTCGAGACTGCACGGCTGGTCGGTCGCGACGAGCTGCGCCTCACGCTGGAGCAGGCGCGGTGGATCGACGAGGAGTCGTTCGAGTGGATCACGACGTTGCCGTGGGGCAAGTTCGTCGAGCACGTCGAGCGCCTGATCATCGACGCCGACCCTCGAGCGGCCGAGGAGCGACGACTCGAGGCCGAGACCAGGCAGGGCGTGTGGTCGACGCAGACCGGTGAGCACGGGCTGAAGACCCTGGTGGCACGCGCGGCCGCCGGCGAGATCATCTACCTCACCGCGGTGGTCGACCGGATCGCCGAGATCCTCGCGCAGCGAGGCGACGCCCGCGAGATCGGCCCACGGCGGGCGTCGGCCCTCGGCCTGCTGGCGCATCCGGCCCACGCCCTCGCCCTGCTCGCCCAGCACACGGGCGCCAATGGTCCGGCAGCCGCCGGGACCGATCCCGACGCCACAGACGCGGGCGGGGAGGGGCCCGACAGCAACGCCGAGACGGATAGCGATGCGGGCGCAGGATCCGATACCGCGGCCGACGGCGACGCTCCCGAGGATGACGCTCCCGACCATGGCGCATTCGACGACGGCGCATCCGACGACGGCGCATCCGAGCACGACGCGGCACGGGCGCCTTCGTTCCTCGGCTGCCCGGAGGACCTGCGCGCCGCGCTGGAACAGCTCTCGCGCCTCGGCGGCCCGGGCCTCGCCCGGCTCCTCCCGCACGCCACGCTCTACGTCCACATCGACCGTGACGCCTTCGAGACCGGCCGCGGCTCCGCGCACGTCGAAGGCATCGGCACCCTGACCCTCGAGCAAGCCTGCCGGCTGCTCGGCCACCGGCGCGTCACCGTCGCCCCGGTGCTCGACCTGGCCACCGAGATCGAGCCCGTCGACGGCTACGTCTTCCCCCAGCGGATGCGCGAGCACCTGCACCTGACGAACCCGCGTGACGCCTTCCCGTTCGCCGGCAACGCCGGCCGAGGCAAGGACATCGACCATCCGATCCCCTACCGACCACCCGACGGCGGCGGGCCACCCGGGCAGACCGGGCTGCACAACGCTGCGCCCATGGTCCGGTTCCACCACCGGCTCAAGACCTTCGGGCACTGGCAGCTCACCCAGCTCGCCACAGGCACCTACCTGT
The DNA here is from genome assembly GCA_051960495.1 of Nocardioides sp. Lineage (GTDB taxonomy): Bacteria > Actinomycetota > Actinomycetes > Propionibacteriales > Nocardioidaceae > Nocardioides_B. Next base: position 4,867 of record JBQCEF010000335.1, read on the forward strand.
GGCGATCACCACACGGCTACGGCTTCCTGGTGGACGCGAACGGCACGCACAAGGTGCCGAGCGCGGTGCTGCCCTGGCTGCTGCCGCGCCAAGCCCGGGCCGCGGCCTGATCCAGGCCCGAAGCACGGTTGACCGGCGTCGGAGCCGGACCCGTCCGACGGCGAATCGGGCTGAGGGCTTTCTCAGCGCGGCATCGCGCTCGAGCGCCAGCCGCCGGGCCCCGACGGGAAGGTCGGTCGCGCCTTGCGGTGATGCGCGGACCACTCCGACCGCGGCTTCCGCTTCCCCTCTCCCGACGCCGCGGCGGCGGCTGCGAGGCCCTGGAGCACCGCGGTCAGCGCGGCCACCTCCTCGGGTGTCGCGTCGCCGTTCACCACGCGGAGGAACGGCACGGAGCTCGCGCTGCTTGCGCTGTCCTCTGTTCCGCCCATTCAGGCCTCCTTCGTCGGCGAATGCGCGGTCACAGCGGGATGTTCCCGTGCTTCTTGGGCGGCAGCGTCTCGCGCTTGGATCGCAGCAGCCGCAGCGCCCGGACCACCTCGCCACGGGTCTCGTGGGGGTGGATCACCGCGTCGACGTAGCCCCGCTCGGCGGCGAGGTAGGGGTTCGCGAGGTGGTCCTCGTACTCCGTGATCAGCTCGGCACGCTTGGCCTCGGGGTCCTCGGCCTTCTTGAGGTCGTTGCGGTAGAGGATGTTGACGGCGCCCTGGGCGCCCATCACGGCGATCTGCGCGGTCGGCCAGGCCAGGTTGATGTCGGCGCCCAGGTGCTTGGACCCCATCACGTCGTACGCGCCGCCGTAGGCCTTGCGGGTGATGATCGTGACCAGCGGGACCGTGGCCTCGGAGTAGGCGTAGATCAGCTTCGCGCCGCGGCGGATGATGCCGTTCCACTCCTGGTCGGTGCCCGGCAGGAAGCCCGGCACGTCCACGAACGTCAGCACCGGGATGTTGAACGCGTCGCAGGTGCGCACGAAGCGCGCCGCCTTCTCGGAGGCGTCGATGTCGAGGGTGCCCGCGAACTGCATCGGCTGGTTGGCCACCACGCCGACCGGTCGGCCCTCGACCCGGCCGAAGCCGATCACCATGTTCGGCGCGAACATCGCCTGGACCTCGAGGAACTCCTCGTCGTCGAGGATCGACTCGATGACCGTGTGCATGTCGTAGGGCTGGTTGGGCGAGTCCGGGATCAGCGAGTCCAGCGCGAGGTCGGTGTCGTTGACCTCGAGGTCGGCGGGCTCGTCGTACACGACCGGCTCGTCGAGGTTGTTCTGGGGCAGGTAGGAGATCAGCGCCTTGACGTAGTCGATCGCGTCGGACTCGTCGGCGCCCATGTAGTGGGCGTTGCCGGACTTGGTGTTGTGGGCGCGCGCGCCGCCGAGGTCCTCCATCGACACGTCCTCGCCGGTGACGGTCTTGATCACGTCCGGGCCGGTGATGAACATGTGCGAGGTCTGGTCGACCATGACGGTGAAGTCGGTGACCGCCGGGGAGTAGACCGCGCCGCCGGCACACGGGCCCATGATCAGCGAGATCTGCGGGATCACCCCGGACGCGTGCACGTTGCGGCGGAAGATCTCGCCGTACAGCCCGAGCGAGACGACGCCCTCCTGGATGCGCGCGCCGCCGGAGTCGTTGA
>JBQCEF010000336.1:0-3653 GCA_051960495.1 Nocardioides sp.
TCCGCCAGGTCCCGATCGGGGTGGTCGTGCCCCGGACCGTCGACGCGGCCGTCGACGCGGTGCGGGTCTGCCGGGACCTGGGCCTCCCGGTCGTGTCCCGCGGCGGCGGCACGAGCCTCGCCGGCCAGTGCACGAACACCGCGGTGGTGCTCGACTTCTCCAAGTACTGCAACCGCGTCGTCTCCGTCGATGCCGAGGCCAGGAAGTGCGTGGTGGAGCCGGGCATCGTGCTCGACGACCTGAACCGGCAGCTCGCGGAGACCGGCCTGCGGTTCGGCCCCGAGCCGTCCACCCACATGAACTGCACGCTCGGCGGCATGATCGGCAACAACTCCTGCGGCGCCACCGCCCAGCGCACCGGCAAGGTGGTCGACAACATCGCCGCGCTCGACGTGCTGCTCTACGACGGCACCCGGTTCCGTGCGGAGAAGACCGGCGACGAGGAGTACCGGCGGATTGAGGCGCGGGGCGACCGGCAGGCGCAGATCTACCGCACGCTGCGCCGGATCGTCGACGAGCACGGCGACAAGATCCGGGAGCGCTACCCCGACATCCCGCGGCGGGTGTCGGGCTACAACCTCGACTCGCTGCTGCCCGAGCACGGGTTCGACGTCGGCGGGCTGCTCGTGGGCAGCGAGGCGACCCTGGTGCTGGTGCTCCAGGCCGAGCTCGAGCTGGTCCCCGTCGTGAAGCACCGGTCGCTGGTCGTGCTGGGCTATCCCGACATCGCGAAGGCGGCGGACGCCGTACCGAGCGTGGTGGAGCACGAGCCGATCGCGCTCGAAGGCGTCGACCACTACCTCGTGCACGACCAGCAGCTCAAGGGGATGAATCCCGACGGGCTGGAGGACCTGCCCGAGGGCACCGGCTACCTGCTCGTCCAGCTCGGCGGCGAGACCCAGGAGGAGGCCGACGAGCGGGGCCAGCGGCTCATTGACGACCTCACGGACGGGGACCACGCCCCGCACGCCGCCTTCTTCGACGACCCGGAGAAGCAGGACGAGCTGTGGCTGGTCCGGGAGTCCGGGCTCGGCGCGACCGCGCACGTCCCCCACCGGCCCGACACCTTCGAGGGCTGGGAGGACTCCGCGGTCTCCCCGGAGCGGCTCGGCGACTACGTGCGCGACCTGCACCAGCTGATGGAGAAGCACGGCTACACCAGCGACGTCGGGCCGAGCATCTACGGCCACTTCGGCCAGGGCTGCGTGCACACCCGGATCCCGTTCGACCTGTACTCCGCCGACGGCATCGCCAACTTCCGCAGCTTCATGGAGGAGGCGGCCGACCTCGTGGTCTCCTACGGCGGGTCGCTGTCCGGGGAGCACGGCGACGGCCAGGCTCGCGGGGAGCTGCTGCCGAAGATGTTCGGCGACGACGTGGTCCGGCTGTTCGAGGCGGTCAAGGACCTCTTCGATCCCGAGGACCGCATGAACCCCGGCAAGGTCGTCCGGCCGAACCGGCTGGACCAGGACCTCCGGCTCGGGGCCTCCTGGGCGCCCGCCGACGACCGAGACCTCTACTTCCAGTTCCCCCACGACGGCGGCTCGTTCGCCCAGGCCGCGAACCGGTGCGTCGGGGTCGGCAAGTGCCGCCAGCACGAGACCGCGGGCCGCACCGTGATGTGCCCGTCCTTCCAGGCCACCCACGAGGAGGAGCACTCGACCCGCGGCCGGGCGCGGCTGCTCTTCGAGATGCTCAACGGCCACGGCGACGGGCCGATCACCGACGGCTGGCGGTCCGAGGAGGTCCGCGAGGCGCTCGACCTCTGCCTGGCCTGCAAGGGCTGCAAGAACGACTGCCCGGCGTCGGTCGACATGGCCACCTACAAGGCCGAGTTCCTCGCCCACCATTACGAGGGCCGGCTCCGGCCGCGGGCCGACTACGCCACCGGCTACCTGCCGGTCGCCGCCGCACTGGTCACCCGGCTGAGGCTGTCCCGGCTCGTCAACGCGGCGACCCACGCGCCGCTGCTGCACCGGCTCGCCACCAAGGTGGCAGGCCTGGAGAACCGGGAGATCCCGCTGTTCGCCGGGGAGACCCTGCAGCAGTGGTGGTCGCGGCGCGGCCCGCGCGGCACCGGCGAGCGCGGCACGGTCGTGCTCTGGCCGGACACGTTCACCAACTCCTTCCACCCGCACATCGGCCAGGCCGCGGTCCGGGTGATGGAGCGGGCCGGCTGGCGCGTCGAGATCCCCACCGAGCCGATCTGCTGCGGCCTCACCTGGATCTCCACCGGGCAGCTCGACGTGGCCCGGAAGGTGCTGCGCCGCACGATCGACCAGCTCGCCCCGCACGTGCGCGCCGGCGGCCTGGTCGTCGGCCTCGAGCCCAGCTGTACGACGGTGTTCCGCTCCGACATGGCCGAGCTCTTCCCCACCGACCAGGACGTGCACCGGCTCCGGGACCAGACCGTCACGGTGGCCGAGCTGCTGTCCGACCACACCCCCGGCTGGCAGGCGCCCCGGCTGACCGACGGCACCCGCGTCTCCGCGCTCGCCCAGGTGCACTGCCACCAGCACGCCGTGCTCGGCTGGGACCGCGACGAGGAGCTCCTCGGCGACGTCGGCGTCGACGTCGAGCACCTCGAGTCGGGGTGCTGCGGGCTCGCCGGCAACTTCGGGTTCACCGAGGGGCACGGCGAGGTCAGCGAGGCGTGCGCGGAGAACGTCATGCTGCCGAAGCTTCGTGACAGCGACCCGCACGACGTGGTGCTCGCCGACGGCTTCTCCTGCCGCACCCAGATCCACGACCTCGACAGCGGCGGCCGCGAGGGCGTGCACCTCGTGGAGCTGCTCGACGCGCTCGCCGGCGGCCCCGTCGACGGCGCCACCCTCCCGCTGTGCCGCCCGGCACCCCCCTCGGCCGTCGAGCGCGGCGCGGCTCTGGCCGGCGCCGGGGTGGCCCTGGCCGCCGCCGCGGCGGGAATCACCCGGCTCGTCCGGGGCACCGGACCCCGGTAGGCACTCCCCGATCGCACGATCCCGACAAGAACGAAGGAGACACGATGAGCACGACTGTTGCCGACTACCTCCTCGAGCGCCTGCGGGCGTGGGACGTGGAGCAGATCTTCGGCTACCCCGGTGACGGCATCAACGGCATCGTCGGCGCCTTCTCCCGGGCCGGCAACAAGCCGCCGTTCATCCAGGCGCGGCACGAGGAGATGGCCGCCTTCCAGGCCGTCGGGTACGCCAAGTACGGCGACAAGCCGGGCATCTGCATGGCCACGTCCGGTCCCGGTGCGATCCATCTCCTCAACGGCCTGTACGACGCCAAGCTCGACCACGTGCCGGTCGTGGCGATCGTCGGTCAGACCAACCGCACGGCGATGGGCGGGAGCTACCAGCAGGAGGTCGACCTGCTGACGCTCTTCAAGGACGTCGCCAGCGACTACGTCCACATGGTGACGGTGCCGGAGCAGATCCCGAACGTGCTCGACCGCGCGATCCGGGTGGCGATGAGCCGCCGCGCGCCGACCGCGATCATCATCCCGAACGACGTGCAAGAGCTCGCCTACGAGGCGCCGACCCACGAGTTCAAGATGGTTCCCTCGAGCCTCGGGCTGCGCGAGCCGCGCGTCGTACCCGACGAAGCGGGCCTGGTCGCCGCCGCCGACGTGCTCAACTCCGGCAAGAAGGTCGCGATGCTGATCGGCC
>JBQCEF010000337.1:0-13734 GCA_051960495.1 Nocardioides sp.
CGATGCTCTACAACGGCGAGCGGGTCGGCGACGGCACCGGCCCCGACGTGGACGTCGCCGTCGACCCGATCGACGGCACCACGCTGACCGCCAAGGGCATGAACAACGCCGTCGCCGTCCTCGCCGTCGCACCGCGCGGCTCGATGTACGACCCCTCCGCGGTCTTCTACATGGAGAAGCTGGTCACCGGCCCCGAGGCCGCCGACGTCGTGGACATCCGCTATCCCGTCGCCGAGAACATCCACCAGGTCGCCAAGGCCAAGGGCAGCGCGCCCGAGGACGTGACCGTGGTGCTGCTCGACCGCCCGAGGCACAGCGCGATCGCCGAGGAGATCCGGGCCACCGGCGCCCGCATCAAGTTCATCAGCGACGGCGACGTCGCCGGCGCGATCATGGCCGCGCGCCCCGACACCGGCATCGACCTGCTGCTCGGGATCGGCGGCACGCCCGAGGGGATCATCGCCGCCTGCGCGATGAAGTGCCTCGACGGCGTGATCCAGGGCCGGCTCTGGCCCAAGGACGACGAGGAGCGGCAGCGCGCGATCGACGCCGGCCACGACCTCGACCGGGTGCTCGACACCGACGACCTGGTCACCGGGGACGACGTCTTCTTCGTCGCCACCGGCATCACCGACGGCGAGCTGATGAAGGGCGTGCGCTACCGGGCCGGCGGCGCCAGCACGCACTCGCTGGTCATGCGCTCGCGCAGCGGCACGATCCGCTCGATCGCCTCCGAGCACAAGCTCACCAAGCTGAAGTCCTACGCCGCCGTCGACTTCGGGCGTTGAAGCCGCGATGAGCGCCGCCGGCAAGCGGTTCGTGGTGGTCGGCGAGTCGCTGGTCGACATCGTCCACCCGGTCGACGCCGAGCCGATGGTGGCGCCCGGCGGCTCCCCGATGAACGTGGCGGTCGGGCTGGCGCGGCTCGGGGTGCCGACCACGCTGGTCACCGAGCTCGGCGACGACCCGCACGGCGACCTGGTCGTCGACCACGTCCGGGCCTGCGGGGTCGACCTCTCCGGCGACTCGGTCCACGCCGACGGGCGGACGAGCACGGCGACCGCGCGGCTCGGTGCCGACGGCGCGGCGTCGTACGAGTTCGAGCTGTCCTGGTCGCTGGGCCCGCAACGGCTGCCCGCCGACGTCTCGGGGCTGCACGTGGGCTCGCTCGGGGCGGTGCTCGCGCCGGGCCGCGGGGCGGTGCTCGACCTGCTGGAGCAGGCCCGCCAGGCCGGCGTCTTCGTGACCTACGACCCCAACGTGCGGCCGGCGTTCCTGCCGACCTGGGCCGACATCGCCGCGGTGGCCGACCACGCCGACGTGGTGAAGATGAGCGACGAGGACCTCGAGCTGCTCCGCCCCGAGGTCGGCACCGCAGCGGTGGCGCGGGAGCTGCTCGCCAACGGGCGCACCCGCCTGGTCGTGGTGACCCGTGGCGCGCACGGCGCGATGGCGTTCACGTCGGGGACGAACGTCGAGGTGGAGGCGCCGCCGACGGACCTCGTCGACACCGTCGGCGCCGGCGACTCGTTCATGGCCGCGCTGATCGCGGTGCTGCTGGAGTGGGGCACTCCCGAGGAGCTCGACGCCGAGCGGCTGCGCACCCTGCTGGAGGCGGCTGTGCTGGCCGCCGCGATCACCTGCTCGCGGCGCGGGGCTAACCCGCCGACGCGGCAGGAACTGCCGCCAGGGTGGCCGGCGCGCTGACCGCGGCACCGCGCTGGGCACGGGCCCGGTTGGCGGCCAGGGTGGACCCGACGATGTCGAGGACCACCGGGTCGAAGGCCATGCCGAGGTGGCTGGTGCGCACCTCGACGGTCTTGGCCAGCGGGTCGAGGCAGGCCCGCCAGTCGATGATGCCGTCGCGCCGGGAGAACACCGAGGTGAAGGCGACGTCGCGGTGCAGCGGCGCCTGGCCCGCCTCCCAGCTCTCCTTGGCGCAGTCGCCGGAGGTGCAGTCGGCGCCCATCATCGAGCCGAGCCCGGCCCGCTGGAGCTTCACGATCAGGTTGAGGTCCCACAGCAGCAGCTGGTGCGCGGCGCCGGGTGCGAGCAGCGGGCTGCCGAGCGTGACGATGCCGTCGACCAGGTCCGGGCGGTGTGCCGCGATCCCGCGGGCGAGCAGGCCGCCGAGGCTGTGGCCGACGACGGTGACCTTGCGGCCCCGCTTGGTCGCGATGGTCTCGATCCGCTCCTCGAGCCGGTCGCGCGCCTTCTTGGTGCAGCCGACGTTGGCGTGCATGGTCGAGCGGTAGGTGCGATGGCCGAGGTCGCGCAGGTGCCGGGCCATCAAGGACAGCGACCCGTCGCCGGCCATGAAGCCGGGGACGAGGACGACCGGCTGTGCACCGGGCTCCGGCGCACGCAGGGCGTAGGGGATCTCGCGACGGCTGCGCCGGGCAGCGGCGTGACACCGGGCGAAGCGGGTCGCCTCACCCACCACGCTGGCCTCACGGGCGATCGCCCGCAGGCCCGCCGGCCCTGCGTAGCCGGGCGGGCACAAGAACGATCCGAGCGGTGATCCCATGATGTGACGGTAACCACATTTGGGGCATTCAAACGTCAGCGACGCCGGACTGTTATCGACGTTTCCGAAACCCCGTGCCGCAGGCGGCCACCGGATCCGCAGGCACGAGCGGCCGGGCTAGACACGGACCCGTAGTTACACTCGGCGGTAACTTGCTCGTCGCACGAAAGGACGGTCATGCCTGCCGCCGACTCCGCGAGTCAGCCCACCGCCCCGACGGGCGCCGCTGCGCCCGAGCCGCAGCCCTCGGAGGAACGGTTCGTCGCCGTCGGCGACCTCGACCTGTGCTACCAGACGTTCGGCGACCCGGACGACGAGGCGATCCTGCTCGTGATGGGCCTCGGCGGTCCGATGACCTGGTGGGACCCGGTGTTCTGCCAGAAGCTGGCCGACCGCGGCTTCCACGTCATCCGCTACGACAACCGCGACACCGGTCGCTCGGGCCGGGCACGCGGCCGGGTCACCCGTCGGATGATCGCGCAGGCCGCCCTGGGCCGGCCGCTGCGCCCGCCGTACACGCTGCGTGACATGGCCCACGACGGCGTCGCGCTCCTGGACCACCTCGGTCACGACGCGGCGCACGTGGTCGGTGTGTCGATGGGCGGGATGATCGCGCAGACCATGGCGCTGCAGTTCAGCGACCGGGTGCGGTCGCTCACCTCGATCATGTCGACCACCGGCCGCCGGTTCGTCGGCTGGCAGGACCCGCGGCTGCTTCCCATGCTGCTCGCCCGCCGGGCCACCCGCGACGCCTACATCGAGACGTCGGCACGGCTGTGGAAGCTGATCGGCTCGCCGCTCTACCCCGACACGGCCGAGGCCATCAAGGAGCGGGCCGCGGAGACCTGGGACCGCGGGGTCAGCCGCTCCGGGGTGGCACGCCAGATGCTGGCGATCCTGACCCAGCCGGACCGCACGCGCGACCTGCGTGGGCTCGACGTCCCCACGCTGGTGGTGCACGGGCTCGCGGACAAGATGGTGCACGTGTCCGGGGGCCGGGCGACCGCACGGGCGCTGGCCGGCGCCGAGCTGCTGCTGGTGCCGGGCATGGGCCACGAGCTGCCCGAGCCGCTGCAGGACGAGTTCGTCGACGCGATCGTCCGGACCGCCGCCCGCGCCCGCTGACGTCAGTCGCCGACGGCGGCGAGCAGCTCCTCGAGGGCGTCCTCGAGGTAGCCGACCAGGTGCCAGACGTCGGGGACCATCTCCCGGCAGGCGATCAGGCCGAAGTCCAGGTGGCCGTCGTAGGAGAACAGCGTGATGTTCAGCCCGCCGGTCCAGTCGGTCACCGCCGACACCGGGTAGAGCCCCTCGGCGCGGGCCCCGGCGACGTACAGCGGCAGCTGCGGACCGGGGATGTTGCTCACGAACAGGTTGAACAGCACGCCCGGCACGGTGGCCAGCCGGAACAGCGCCCGTGCGAAGAGCCCGGACATCGCGGTCGGGATCACCGTCGAGAGGTCCTGGACCAGCGACGCCGGGGCCGCCTCGAAGTGCGTCTTGGCGTCGCGCATCGCGTCCCTGGTGGCGTGGGCGCGCTCGACCGGGTCGGCGACGTGGGTGGGCAGCGCGGCCACCATCACCGAGACCTGGTTGCCGTAGGTGCCCTTCTGGTCCTCGACACGGATCGAGGCCGGCACCGCGACGACCAGCGGCGAGCCGGGGAGCGCGTCGTGGTCGAGCAGCCACCGGCGCAGGGCGGCGGCGGTGAGCGTCATGACCACGTCGTTGACCGTCATGTCGAGGGCGGCCCTGACCCGCTTCACGTCCTCCAGCGGCACCGAGCCGTAGGAGAACCGCCGGTGGGCGGTGATCGGCCCGTTGAACGGCGTGCGCGGGGCGTGCAGGTCGCGGCCTCCCGGGTGGCGTCCCTGGCCGAGCACCCGGCCGACCGTGCTGGCGGTCGAGCTGAGCAGGTGGGCGCCGGGGAAGTTCGCCGCGCCGGGCAGCTCGTCGAGGTAGCCCAGCGACTTGGGCACCGTGCGCAGGATCTCCACCGGGTTCACCGCCAGTGAGCGGACGCCCCGGCCGAGCAGCCCGACCGTGGAGGGCAGCTGACGCGGCACGAACGGCACGTCCTCGGGCGGTACGACGCGCGGCTCGGGCGTCACGTCCATGATCGTCTCGAGGATCTCCTCGCCGGAGACCCCGTCGATCGCCGCGTGGTGGACCTTGGTGTAGAACGCGGCCTTGTTGTCGGCCACCCCGGTGATCACGTAGGCCTCCCACAGCGGCCGGGACCGGTCCAGCGGGCGGGCATGGATCCGCGCCACCTGCTCGCCGAGCTGCTCGCGGCTGCCGGGGGCGGGCAGCGCCAGCTCGCGCAGGTGGAACTCGATGTCGAAGTGGGGGTCGTCGGCCCAGTACGGGCGGCCCAGCCCGAGCGGGACCTCGACGAGGCGCTGGCGCATGACGGGCATCAGGTGCAACCGCTGCTCGTAGACGGCGCGCACGGCGTCGAGCCCCCAGCCCTCCGGGGCGGTCGAGAGGTCGACCACCACCAGGCTGCCGACGTGCCCCACGGTCGTGGGCGACTCGACGTTGAGGAACTGCGCGTCGAGCGAGGTCAGCTGTCGCATGTGGTCAGTCTCGCCCTGCGCTCCAAGGCCCGCAGCCGAACCGGCTCGTGCCTGCTGTGAGACGCACCTCGCCGCCGCACCCGCCTGCTGATTACCAGGGGATGTCGGAGTTCAGTTACTTCCCCAGGAATGCATACCTGGGGAAGTAACTGTTTGCCTACATACCCTGGTAATCAGGGAGGCGGCGGGGCGACTCAGTCGCTCAGCCGCTCGCCGGACTCGGTGTCGAACACGTGCACCTCGTTGGGGTCGGTGGTGACGTGGATCGTCTCGCCCTTCTGGACCGACTGGCGGCCGCTGATCCGGACGATGATGTCGTGCGGGGTGCCCTCGACACCGCTGGTGCCGTAGACGTAGCCGTCGGCGCCGAGCTCCTCCACGACGGTGACCTTGACCGGGAGACCGCCCTCCTCCGCGGAGACCAGCCGCCACGCCTCGGGGCGCACGCCGATCGTGATGTTGCCCTGCATCTTCTTCGACGCCGCGGGGTCGACCGGCACGGTGTACTCGCCGATCTTCGCCTGACCTTCGTGCGCCCGCCCCTCGATGAGGTTCATCTGGGGCGAGCCGATGAACCCGGCCACGAACAGGTTGGCCGGCTTGTCGTAGAGGTTCAGCGGCGTGTCGACCTGCTGCAGCACGCCGAGCTTCATCACCGCGACCCGGTCGCCCATCGTCATCGCCTCGATCTGGTCGTGGGTGACGTAGACCGTGGTGACGCCGAGGTCGGACTGGATCTTCGCGATGTCGGTGCGGGTCTGCACCCGCATCTTCGCGTCGAGGTTGGACAGCGGCTCGTCCATGCAGAAGACCTGCGGCTTGCGGACGATGGCGCGGCCCATGGCGACGCGCTGGCGCTGACCACCGGAGAGCGCCTTGGGCTTGCGGTCGAGGAACTCGGTGAGCCCGAGGATGCGCGCGGCCTCGGCGACGCGCTTCTCGCGCTCCTCGCTGGGCATCTTCGCCATCTTCAGCGCGAAGGCCATGTTGTCCGCGACGCTCATGTGCGGGTACAGCGCGTAGTTCTGGAAGACCATGGCGATGTCACGGTCCTTGGGCGGGAGGTTGGTGACGTCGCGGTCACCGATGTAGATCTTGCCCTCGTTGACCTCCTCCAGCCCGGCGAGCATCCGCAGGGTGGTGGACTTGCCGCAGCCGGACGGCCCGACGAGGACCATGAACTCGCCGTCTTTGATCTCGAGGTCGATCCCCGGTACCGCGGGCTCGTCGGCCCCCGGGTACCACCGCTGGGCCTTCTCGAACAGGATCCGTGCCATGTTCTCTCTCCTTCACCGGCAGGAACGTGCCGGACGATCCGTTGTGAAGTGACTGTCGTCACAGTAGTGCCAAGCGACAACCCGGGTCGATGCCGCATCTCACGGCGGGCGCTCCTCGGAGCGGCGTGACACGCCGGCCGCGGCCACCACGGGGCGCTGGCGCGCGGTCGGCACCGACCGGCCGTGCACGACGTCCATCGGCACCGAGACGACGCCGCCGGCTCCCTCCTGTCCCTCGAGCAGGAGCTTGACGGCCTGCGCGCCGAGCGCCGCGAACGGGAGGGCGACCGAGGTGACCGGCGGCCGCAGCCAGGAGGCCAGCTCGGAGCCGTCGAAGGACACCACCGCGACGTCGCGCGGGACGTCGAGGTTGTTGGTCGCCAGCGCCTGGTAGGTGCCCATCGCCACCCGGTCGTTGTGGCTGACCAGCGCGCGGGGCGGCACCCCGCTCCTCAGCCACAGGTGCACCGCGTCGTGCGCCGCCTCGACGGTCCAGTCACACGGCACCACTCCCGCCAGGTCGTGGCCCGCCTCGTGCAGGCGCTCGCGGACCCCGGCGAGACGCAGCGGACCGGCCAGCGCCAGGGGGTTGGGGTCCTCCCCGACGACGTACACACGCCCGGCGGCCCCGGCGTCGATCAGCACGTCGGCCGCGCGGCGCCCGCCCTGCAACTCGTCGGGCAGCACCGCCGGGAACGACGAGGCGCGGTCCACGCAGTTGAGCAGTACGGCGCGCGCGTGGCCCAGCGCGGGCGGGACCGTGACCTCGGAGTGCACCAGCCGGACGTAGACGATCCCGTCGACGCGCCGGTCGACCATCTCCTCGATGAGCCTGCGCTCGACGTCGGGGTCGCCCTCGCTCTCCCCGATCACCAGCAGGTGACCGCTCGCCCGGGCGGCGGCGCTCGCGCCGGTGAGCATCTGGGAGGCGTACTGACCGCTGGCCACGAAGTCCGAGATCACTCCGAAGGTCTCCGTGGTGGAGGTGCGCAGGTTGCGCGCGCTGATGTTGGGCCGGTAGCCGAGGTCGGCCACCGCCTGGCGGACCCGCCGCTCGGTCTCGGGCGAGATCCGCATCTGCGCGGAGCGGCCGTTGAGGATGTAGGAGGCGGTCGTCGTGGACACGCCGGCACGCGCGGCGACCTCGCTCAGGGTGACCTTCGACGAAGCTTTCACGTCGGGACCTCTTTGTCCGAATCAGGCGAATCAGGGCACGGCAACTCCGCGAGTGGCCCTCGCGGTGCCTTTATCGAGTTGTCATGCGGCGAGCCTTGACAGTGGCCGTCGCCGGACAACTATTCTGCTGATTCGATTCAGCAATGTGGTGTCTATCACATGAAGGGGCATCCGCCCCAGTGTTGCAGCGGTCCCGACCCGAGGAGACTTACACGATGCGAACCAATCTGCGAGGCCGCAAGCCCCTGCTGGCGGTCGCCGCAGCGGCAGCGCTGACCCTGACCGCCGCCTGCGGAGGCGGCGACGGCGGCAGCGGCGGCAGCGACGACAAGTCCGTCACGATCTTCGCCAGCATGGACCAACCGGTCATCGACGGCCTCGAGAAGGTCACCGACCAGAAGGCCAAGGACGCCGGCATCACGATCAAGTGGCAGCGCGTCGAGAACATCAACCAGCTGATCATGCAGAAGATCCAGGCCAACGACACCCCCGACATCGCGTTCATCCCGCAGCCGGGCGTCGTGGCCGACATCGTCAAGCGTGGCGCGGCGTTCCCGCTCGACGACGTGCTCGACATGGGGGCGCTCCAGGACAGCATGCTCCCCGGCACGCTCGAGACCGGCACCGTCGACGGCAAGCTCTACGGCCTGCTCGGCAGCGCCAACGTCAAGAGCCTGGTCTTCTACAACAAGAAGGCCTGGGACGACGCGGGCTACGAGGCGCCGCAGTCGATCGACGAGCTCAACTCCCTCACCGACCAGATCAAGTCCGACGGCGGCACGCCGTGGTGCATGGGCATCGAGTCCGACACCGCGACCGGCTGGCCCGCGACCGACTGGTTCGAGGACCTGATCATGCGCTACGGCGGCCCCGACCAGTACAACCAGTGGGTCAGCCACGAGATCCCGTTCGACTCCGACCTGGTCCGTCAGGCCGCCGCGGAGTTCGAGAAGCTGATGTTCACCGAGGGCAACGTGCTCGGTGGCCGCAAGGCGATCGCCAGCACCAACTTCGGCACCGCCGGCAACCCGATGTTCGACAAGGGCGGCCCGGGCTGCTGGATGTACAAGCAGGGCTCGTTCATCACCGGGTTCTTCCCCAAGAGCGTCACCTCCGACCTCGACGCCAACGTGGGTGTCTTCGGCTTCCCGCCGGCTGAGGCGGGCGGCGAGAACCCGGTCCTCGGCGGTGGCGACATGGCCGTCATGCTCGACGACTCGGACTCCACCAAGGAGGCCATGAAGATCCTGTCCCAGACCGACGTGGGCAACGAGGCCGCGAAGATGAGCTCGTTCATCTCCCCGCACAAGGACTTCGACCCGGCGAACTACCAGAACGACCTGACCCGGTCCTACGCCAAGGTCGCCACCGACTCCACGGCGTTCCTGTTCGACGGTTCGGACCAGATGCCCGGCGAGGTGGGCGCCGGCACGTTCTGGAAGGACATCACCGCCTGGATCAGCGGCCAGGAGGACCTGGACACGGCGCTGACCAACATCGACCAGAGCTGGCCCTCCAGCTGAGGACGACGAGCACGAGGCTGAGGTCAGCACAGCGATGACCACGACCGCAGGGGCGGAGCACGGGACGACAAGCCCGGCTCCGCCCCTGCGGCACCATCGGGCCCTCCCCCGGCCCGGGAAGAAAGGCGCTTAGCACATGGCCATGAAGGCACTCACCGCCTTGATCACCGTCGTCGCCGGAGTCGGTGTCGCCCTGGTGGTCTACTGGCTGCTCAACAAGCTGGCCGAGCTGCTGCCCGGCCGGTGGGAGGACCGGATCAAGCCGTTCCTCTACATCCTCCCTGCGTACGCCGGGATCACGATCTACCTGCTCTACCCCGCCGTCCAGACGTTCATCAACAGCTTCAAGGACCAGGCCTCGATCGAGTGGGTCGGGTTCGACAACTACACCGAGCTGCTGCAGTCCAACGGCTTCCAGCAGACCTTGTTCAACACGTTGCTGTGGATCATCATCGTGCCCGCCGTGACCGTGATCGTCGGGCTCGCGGTCGCAGTCCTCGCCGACCGGCTCGGCGAGCAGTCGGAGAAGTTCACCAAGACGATCATCTTCTTGCCCATGGCGATCTCGATGGTCGGTGCGTCGACGGTCTGGCGGTTCGTCTACTCCTCCCAGCCCGAGGGCCAGCCGCAGATCGGCCTGCTCAACGGCGTCTGGACCGCTTTCGGGTTCGACCCCGTCCCCTGGCTGCAGCAGAACGACTTCCACCTCAACAGCCTGCTGCTGATGGTGATCCTGCTCTGGGCCCAGGTCGGCTTCTCGATGGTGCTGCTGTCCGCGGCGGTCAAGGGCGTCCCCACCGAGACGCTCGAGGCGGCCCGGATCGACGGGGCCTCGGAGCGGCAGACCTTCTTCAAGGTCGTCGTACCCCAGATCAAGGGCACGATCATCACCGTGTTCATCACCGTCACGATCAGCGTGATGAAGATCTTCGACATCGTCTACGTGACGACCAACGGAAACTTCAACACCAACGTGATCGGAAACGAGTTCTACAACCAGCTCACCACCAACTTCAACAACGGCGCCGCCGCCTCCATCGTGGTGATGCTGATGATCGCCGTCATCCCGGTGATGATCTACCAAGTCCGGCACTTCAAGGCAGAGGAGGCGAACGCATGAGCCAGGCAACCGGCACCATGGCGGCCGCGACGCCCAAGCCCCAGACGCGGCGCAAGCAGCCCGCGCGCGGCGAGGGCAACCCGGCCAAGGCGGGGTGGTTCACCAAGATCACCCTGGCCGTCCTCTGCATCCTGTGGTTCGTGCCGATCCTGGGCACGCTGATCACGTCGTTCCGCACGCTCGACGCCGCGAACTCCTCGGGCTGGTGGGAGGTCTTCTACAAGCCGTCCACGTGGGACAGCTTCACGATGAGCAACTACAACGAGGCGATCACCGGCGAGGCCGCCAACATGGGCAACGCCTTCATCAACAGCTTCGCGATCGCCCTGCCGGCCACGTTCATCCCGATCCTGATCGCGGCGTTCGCGGCCTACGCGTTCACGTTCATGGAGTTCCCCGGCCGGGACACGCTGTTCCTGCTGGTCGTCAGCCTGCTGGTCGTGCCCAACTACGTGGCGTTCGTGCCGATGCTGAAGATCTACGGCCAGCTCGGCATGAACGGCACCTTCCCGGCGGTCTGGTTGGCCCACATCGGGTTCGGCATGTCCTTGGCAGTGTTCATCCTCCGCAACTACATGGCCACGTTGCCCAAGACGGTCATCGAGTCGGCGAAGATCGACGGTGCCACGCACTTCCAGACCTTCTACAAGCTGGTGCTGCCGATGTCCGCCCCGGCGCTCGCGGCGTTCGCGATCTTCCAGTTCCTCTGGGTCTGGAACGACCTGCTCGTCGCGCTGGTGTTCATCGGGCCCGGCGACAACGAGCCGGTGACCATGGCGCTGACCCACCTCAAGGGCCAGCTGGGCCAGGGCTGGAACCTCACCACGGCCGGCGGGTTCTTCACGATGATCGTGCCGATCGCGGTGTTCCTCGGCATGCAGCGGTACTTCGTCCGCGGCATGACGGCAGGCGCCGTGAAGGGCTGATCCTGCTCCACCTGCGAGGGCCGGTACGACGCTGCGTCGTACCGGCCCTCGCGCGTTCGGCCTCGCCCGGACGTCATACGTCCGGTGGCCTATAGAGCTCGAGACGTATGACGTCCGCTCAACCGAGGTCGGCGAGCACCAGCTCGCCCAGCCGCACGTCTCCGTCGGGCGCATGCACGGCCAGGCCGCGGTCACCCGGCGCCGGGAAGACCTGGTCGGTCAGCACCACCGCGCCGTCGTCGGCGAACACCTCGACCGAGCACGTGTCCACGACGACCCGCAGGCCGGTGGCCCCCGGGCGGAGCGCGACCTCCTGGACCGGGCTCGCCCCGGCGAGACCCTCGACGGGTCGCGTGAGGCGCAGACGCCCCGGGCTCCAGCGGACGCGGGTGGCCTCGCCCGCGCCGGCGTGCACCTCGACCTCTACCGCTCCCGAGGCGGCCGGGTCGAGCCGCAGCTGCAGGTCGTAGGCGGCCGGCGCGTCGTCGCACCGCCACGGCTGGCCGGCCGAGAGCGACAGGCCGCGGCGCTCCTCGACCACCCGGCGGCGTTCCTCGAGCTCGCGGACCGGGGACTGGACGAGTCCCAGGCCGTCCTGGTCGCGGCGGAGCCGGACCTCGCGCGGCAGGGTCATCGCCCCGCGCCAGGTCGAGGCCGGCGTCGTCCGGGCGTAGTCCCAGTTGCTCATCCAGGCCAGCCAGATCCGCCGCCCGTCGGGGACGCCCGACCACGACTGCGGGGCGTAGAAGTCGGCGCCGTGATCGACCCACCGCACCACCTCCGGCGGGTCGTCCGGCGTGAACGTCGCGCCGTCGAAGTCGCCGAGGAAGTACTGCGTGCCGCTGCCGCCGGCCGGTCCGCCGCCGAGCACCGACACGACGAGGACCCAGCAACACTCACCGGTGCCCTCGACCTCGAGCTCGAACAGGTCCGGCGTCTCCCAGACACCTCCGTGGGCGCCGTACCCGCGCCCGAACCGCCCGCACTCGGCCCAGTGCAGCAGGTCCTCGGAGCGGTGGAAGAAGACCTCGTCGCCGCCCACGAGCACCATCACCCAGTGGCCGTCGGCGTGCCGGAACACCTTGGGGTCGCGGAAGTCGATCAACCCCTGCGGCGCGGAGAGGACCGGGTTGGCGTCGTACGGCCGCCACGCCTCGCCGCCGTCGACGCTGTAGGCGACGCCCTGCGACTGCGGCGTCTCCTCGACGAAGTGGGTGTAGAACGCGACCAGCGCGCCGGCACCGAACCCGGCCACGCCGTCGTGGTCGACGACCGCGCTGCCGGAGAACGCGGTGCCCAGGTGGTCGGGGCGCAGCACGATCGGCCGGTGCTCCCAGCCGAACAGGTCCGTGCTCGTGGCGTGCCCCCAGTGCATCGGACCCCAGAGCAGGTCGGCCGGGTGGTGCTGGTAGCAGAGGTGGAACACGCCGTCGGCCCACACCAGGCCGTTGGGGTCGTTCATCCAGCCGCCGGGCGGGGTGAAGTGCACGCCCGGCCGCTCGGGCGGGTGCGCCACGGCGGGGCTCAACGCGGACGACGCAGCATCCGGGGCGTCTCCCCCGGCATCGCCTTGCGGCGCACGCTCACGCTGCCCATCAGCGCCAGCCCGCGCACTCGGACGACCGGTGCGTCGGCGGCTAGCTCCGGCGCGACCTTGGGCCGCCCCTCGCTGAAGTCGCCCATGATCCCGACGCCGTCGACGATCACGCGGGTCCACTGGTTCACGGTGATGTCGACCGAGGCCATGATCGCGTAGGCCTCGATGACGGTCTCCGCGGCGGTGAACCGGGCCTCGCGGAGGTCGAGGTTGACGCTGCCCATCATCGTGAACGCGTTGTGCCTCGCCGGGACCTCCCACGGTCCGCGCCGGCTGCACTCGCCCATCACGGCGAACGAGGAGGGGTACGACGGGCCGCCGGACGGCACGGGGGGACGGCTCGTCGTCGGCGCCACCACCGGACGCGGCGGCGCGGCCACCGGCAGGTCGGCGGTGATCGGCACCAGGTCGCCGTACGTCTTGGCGGAGTACGCCGCCTCCAGCCGCTCGTCGAGCTCGTCGAGGTCGATCCGTCCCTCGCCGGCCGCCTTGCGCAGCACCTCCGCGACGGCGTGCCGGTCGTCGTCGGAGATGCGCAGCCGGGCCGGGTCGGTGTGCTCGAGCGCGCCGTGAGCCGGGTCTCGTCGCTGTCCCTCCATGCGGGCCATCCTAAGCGGGTCCATTAGCCTTGCGAGCATGAGCGAGGACGCCGATTTCCGCTACTCAGACCTGCTCCCCACCGGGGCCGACGACACGCCGTACCGGCTGGTCACCGCGGAGGGGGTCAGCACGTTCGAGGCGGACGGTCGGACGTTCCTGCGGGTCGACCCGGAGGCGCTCCGGACGCTGACCGCCGAGGCGATGCACGACATCGCGCACTACCTGCGCCCCGCCCACCTCGCGCAGCTGCGCAAGATCATCGACGACCCCGAGGCGAGCGGCAACGACCGGTTCGTGGCGCTCGACCTGCTCAAGAACGTCAACATCTCCGCCGGCGGCGTGCTGCCGATGTGCCAGGACACCGGCACCGCGATCGTCATGGGCAAGAAGTCCGAGGGCGTGCTCACCG
>JBQCEF010000338.1:0-4117 GCA_051960495.1 Nocardioides sp.
CCGAGGACGCCGTCGATGCGGAGCTTGGGGTTCAGCCGCTCGGTGACCTTGTCGATCGTGGTCTTGAGCAGCGCGACTCCACGTAGCGCGAAGTACTCGCACTCCAGCGGCACGATCACGCCGTCGGAGGCGGTCAGGGCGTTGACGGTGAGCAGGCCGAGGGAGGGCTGACAGTCGATCAGGATCACGTCGTAGTCGGCGATCGCGGGCGCCAGCACGCGCTGCAGGGTCTGCTCGCGGGCCACCTCGTGGACGAGCTGGACCTCCGCGGCGGACAGGTCGATGTTGCTCGGGAGCAGGTCCATGCCGGGCACGTTGGTCGGCACGATGACGTCGTCGAGGGTGACGTCGCGGTCCAGCAGCAGGTTGTAGATCGACAGCTCCATGTCGTGCGGGTTCAGGCCCAGACCGACCGAGAGCGAGCCCTGCGGGTCGAAGTCGACGAGCAGCACCTTGCGGCCGTACTCCGCGAGCGCGGCACCGAGGTTGATGGTCGTCGTGGTCTTGCCGACGCCACCCTTCTGGTTGCACATCGAGATGACGCGAGCGTTGCCGTGCGAGGTGACCGGTCGGGGTTCGGGCAGCTCGGGCATCGGGCGACCCGTGGGACCGAGCTTCTGCTCCGCCGCGACGGCCGGGGCCGCCACGGTCACGTCGAGGACCGGGTCCGCGGTGCCGGCGGCCGGGGCCGGGTCGGCGACGGTGAGCTCCTCGCGGATCTCGTCGGAGCGCTCCGGGTCGGACGGACCGGTCGGCCGGGACGGGTCGGCCTCGGGCATCGGGCGGCGGAAGGGGATCGGGTCGCTCACGCGGTCGGTGTCTCCTGGGTGCGGGGCGGTGCCGGCAGAGCCGACGGGACCGACTGATGGTCGCAGGCGGGCCGGATCGACCATCGGGGGGATCTCGGAAGCGCTGCTGCCAGGGGTGCCCGGGCCGAAGTCGTTCACGCTGCGTGCCTCTCGACTCATCTGCGGTCCCCTGCGCACCGCGCGGCGGCTCGGAGGGGCTGACCGGTGCAAGTCAACAACCGCCACGCCGCCGTACTCCGGAGGCGCGCCGTCAACATGTCGACATTTCGCGGCGCCCCACCCCGTTTCGTCCGCGGCGAGCCCGTGCGGTACCGGCTCGAAACCACGGACGAATCGGGGGGTTCAGCCGAGGGCGCGGGGGTGGGCGGTCGCGTAGACCTCCCGCAGCGAGTCCACGGTGACCAGCGTGTAGACCTGCGTGGTCGTCACCGAGGCGTGCCCGAGCAGCTCCTGGACGACGCGGACGTCGGCGCCGCCGTCGAGCAGGTGCGTGGCGAACGAGTGGCGCAACGTGTGGGGCGACACCTCGGCGGTCACCCCGGCCCGCTCGGCCGCCCTGGTGAGCACGGTCCAGGCGCTCTGCCGCGACAGCCGCCCGCCGCGGGCGTTGAGGAACAGCGCTCCCCCGGTGGTCGCCCGGGTCGAGGCCGCGACCAGCTCGGGCCGGCCCCGGACCAGGTAGGCCTCCACCGCGGCGCGGGCGTAGGAGCCGACCGGGACGATCCGCTCCTTGCTGCCCTTCCCACGCAGCAGTACGGTCCCCTGCGCCTCGCTGTCGACCGGCTCGAGGTCGAGGTCGTCCACGTCGAGCCCGACCGCCTCCGAGATCCGGGCGCCCGTGCCGTAGAGCACCTCCAGCAGCGCCCGGTCGCGCAGCGCCAGCGCGGTGCCGGGTGCCCCCGCGGCGTCGAGGATCCGCTCGATGTCGGCCAGCGGCAGCGCCTTCGGGAGCCGCTTCGCCGGGGCGGGCGGTCGTACGGCGGCCGACGGGTCCGTGCCGGCGATGCCCTCACGCACCAGGAACCGGTGGAACCCGCGGACGGCCACGACGGTCCGCGCGGCCGACCCGGCGCTCAGCGGCGGGTGCTCCGCGTCCCCCTCGCGCAGCGCCCGCAGGAACGCCGTGACGACGTCCTCCGAGACCGCTCCCGGGTGGTCGATCCCCCGTCCGGCCAGGAACGCCACGTAGCGGCGCAGGTCGCGCCGGTAGGACGTCAGGGTGTTGTCGGCGAGCCCCCGCTCGACGACGAGGTGGTCGAGATAGCTGCGGACCGACCGGACGACTTCGGTCGTCGCAGCCGGCCCGCCACCTGCGGCAGGAGTCGTCACCGTCGGGCTCAGCCGAGGACCTCGGCCAGGGCGACGCTCTCGATGCCGTGGGCCTCGCCCACGGGCGCGTTGGTGAGCCGGCCGGCGTGGGTGTTGAGCCCCAGCGCCAGCGTGTGGTCGTCGCGCAGGGCCTGCTCCCAGCCCTTGTCGGCCAGCGCCACGGTGAACGGCAGCGTCGCGTTGGTCAGGGCGTAGGTCGACGTGTTCGGGACCGCACCCGGCATGTTCGCCACGCAGTAGAAGATCGAGTTGTGGACCTCGTAGATCGGGTCCGCGTGCGTGGTGGGGTGGGTGTCCTCGAAGCAGCCGCCCTGGTCCACGGCGATGTCGACCAGCACCGACCCGGGCTTCATCCGCGAGACCAGCTCGTTGCTGACCAGCTTCGGCGCCTTCGCACCGGGAATCAGCACCGCACCGATGACGAGGTCGGCCTCCATCACCTGCTGCTGGATCGCCAGCTTGGAGCTGGCCAGGCCGTGCACCCGGTTGTTGTAGCGCCAGAACGACATCCGCAGCTTGTCCAGGTCGGTGTCGAGCAGCGTCACGTCCGCGCCCATGCCGAGCGCGATGTTCGCGGCGTTCTGCCCCGACACGCCGGCGCCGATGATCACCACCTTGGCGTTCGCGACGCCGCCGACGCCACCCATGAGCACCCCGCGGCCGCCCTGGGCCTTCATCAAGGCGTGCGCACCGACCTGCGGCGCGAGGCAGCCCGCAACCTCCGACATCGGGTACAGCAGCGGAAGCCCGCCCGAGGGCAGCTGGACCGTCTCGTAGGCGATCGCGGTGACCTTGCGCTTCATCAGCTCCTCGGTCAGCGGCTGGTCGGCGGCCAGGTGCAGGTAGGTGAAGAGGGTCTGGCCCTCCCGCATCCGGTCGTACTCCTCGGCGATCGGCTCCTTGACCTTGAGCACCATGTCGGCGGTGCCCCAGACGTCATCGGCGGAGTCGAGCAGCGTGGCGCCCTCGGCGGCGTACTCCTCGTCGGGGATCAGCGAGCCGGCGCCGGCGCCCTTCTCGACGAACACGTCGTGCCCGTGCTGGACGAGCTCGTGCGCCCCCACCGGGGTCAGCGCGACGCGGTACTCGTTGTTCTTGACTTCCTTCGGCACGCCGATCTTCATCGACTTCTGCTCCCTCTCGTCCGGTGAGCCGCCACATCGTCGGGGCGACCGAGGAGAGTCTAGGGCTGCCGGATGCCGCCCCGCGTGACCGGGCTCACTCGGCGGCGAGCGCGCTCTCGCGGGCCCGCAGCGTGTAGGCCATCACCGCCAGACCCAGCGGGCCGTCGGTCAGCCGGCCGGCCAGGAAGCCCTCGAGCAGCTCCTGCACCGGCACCCACGAGGTGGTCATGTCGGCCTCCTCGTGCTCGGGCTCGAAGTCCTCGCCGCGGTGCGGCGCCTCGCTCAGCCCGGTGGCGAGGTAGATGTCCATCCGCTCGCTCATCAGCCCCGGTGAGGGGTACGACGTGAGCAGGTGCGTCCAGTGCTCGGCGAGCAGCAACCCCTCCTCCTGGAGCTCGCGCCGGGCCGTCACCGCGGGGTCCTCCCCCGGCTTGTCGAGCAGTCCGGCGGGCAGCTCGACGAACCGCATCGCCACCGGGTGGCGGTACTGGTGCAGCACCAGCGCCCGCTCCTGGTCGTCCACGGCGAGCACGACGACGGCCCCCGGGTGCTCGAGCACCAGGCGCGGGAACCGCTCGTCAGGCCGGTCCGGCGCCGAGATCAGGTCGCGGCGGACCGAGAACGGCGCCTCGCCGTCCCAGATCTCCTCCGACTCGTGGACCGGCCACTGCTCGGGGACGTCGCGGGGACCGCCGGTCGCCGCTGCGCTCACTCGGGGTCCCCGCGGAAGCGCGAGCGAAGGGAGCGCTTTCGTGGGGTGTTCATGCCGTCTCGTCGACGGGCTGGCGGCGCAGCACCGTCTCGTCGATCGGGAACCGCAGCTCGCGCTGCCGGGCGATCGCCGCGCCGACCAGG
>JBQCEF010000339.1:0-6290 GCA_051960495.1 Nocardioides sp.
CCTTCTTGATCAGGCCGTCGCGCGCCGGCGACAGGCTCTGCGGCTTGCGGCCGAGCGAGGCGGCGATGTCCGCGGTGGTCACCGAGCCGTCGTCGTTATTGGCGCCGAGCTCGGCCATCACCCGCATGTAGTCGCGCTCGGCGGGGGTGGCCCGGTCGTAGCGGGCGCCGAAGAAGCCCACCGCCAGCTCGCGCTCGGCCTCGGGGGCGGCCTCGGCCACGTCCGCGACCCCGATCGGGGAGGACACCGCGGCGTCCCAGGTGACCTTGCCGTAGGCCTGGACGAAGTAGGGGTAGCCGTCGGTGAGCGCGTAGAGCTCGTCCAGCGCCGCCGGCTCGTAGTCGGCGCCCTCCGTGCCCGCCGGCACGAGCAGCGCCCGGTCGGCAGACTCCCGGGGCAGCCGGTCGACCACCACGTAGCGGAACAGCCGCTCGGCGTAGGACTTGCTGGCCGAGAGGGCCACCGGGAGGTGCGGGAGACCGGCGCCCACCACGACCAGCGGCGCGCCCTGCTGGCTGATCTCGTGGACGGCACCGCACAGCGCCGCCAGCTCGGCGGTGGAGATGTCCTGCATCTCGTCGATGAAGATGCCCACTCCCACCCCGAGGTCGCGGGCCAGGTCGGCGACGTCCGTGAACAGCTCGATCATGTCGAGCTCGAGGTCCCCGGAGTCCGCGCGTCCCTTGACGGCCGGTACGTCGACGGGCGGCTGCCAGCGGATCCCCTTCCGGTCCGGCAGCGGCGTACGCAGGGCGAAGGACTTCAGCACGCCGGCGACGGCGTCCACGCGTTCGGGGTCGCGGTGCCGGTGCGCCATCTCGCGCACCGCGGCGTTGACCGCCTGCGCGAGCGGCAGCCGCAGCGACTGGTCCGGGCGCGCCTCGATCTTGCCGGTGCCCCAGGCCCGCTTCACCGCCTGGCCGCGCAGGGCGTTGAGCAGCACGGTCTTGCCGACCCCGCGCAGCCCGGAGAGCACCATGGAGCGCTCCGGTCGGCCGGCGGCAACGCGTTCGAGGGTGACGTCGAACTGGGCCAGCTCGCGGTCGCGGCCGGCGAGCTCGGGCGGGCGCTGGCCGGCGCCGGGGGCGTAGGGATTGCGTACCGGATCCACGATCCGAATGTATCCCCCCGTCTAGGAGATTCCTTAGATTCGACTAGCGAGTCGTAGCGACACCGATCGAATCCCCGATAGTGGTGACAGGGTCCTCCCCCGTGACCAGAATGTGACCATGCTGCGACCGTCCCCGTTGCCGACCGCCGGCGAGGTGTTCCTCGACCAGCGCGGGGACGGCCGGAGCCTGCGGGTCTCGTGGTACCCCGAGGCCGACCTGGTGGTGCTGTCCCTGTGGCGCGAGGGCGTCTGCGCCGGCACGTTCCGGCTGCCGATGACCGAGGTGCCCGACCTCATCGACGTCCTCCGCGGCGGCCTGCAGACCGCGTTCGAGCAGCACCGCTCGCTGCTCGACCACGCGTTCGGTGACGACCTCGGCGGGCAGAGCGCGTCCTGACGCGCTCGTAGACTGACCGGGTGCCCGAGCTTCCCGAAGTCGAAGGACTCGCCCTCGACCTGTCCGCGCGCCTGCGCGACCGGGCGATCGTGCGTGTCGACCTCGCCGCGTTCAGCGCGCTGAAGACCTTCGACCCGCCGCTGTCGGCGCTGCACGGCACGTTGGTCGACTCGGTGACCCGGCACGGCAAGTTCCTCGACATCGACGCCTCCGGGCTGCACCTCGTGGTGCACCTCGCCCGCGCCGGCTGGATCCGGTGGCGCGCCGAGGTCCCCGACACGCCGCCCCGACCCAGCAACAAGTCGCCGCTCGCCGCACGGGTGGTGCTCGACGACGGTTCGGGCCTCGACATCACCGAGGCCGGCACGCGCAAGGGCCTGGCCGTCTACGTCGTGCGCGACCCGCACGACGTGCCCGGCATCGCGACCCTCGGGCCCGACCCCCTCGACGACGCGTTCACCGTGGAGACCCTGCAGCAGATCCTCACCGACGCCGGACGGGCCCAGATCAAGGGCGTGCTGCGTCACCAGGGGACCATCGCCGGGATCGGCAACGCCTACTCCGACGAGCTGCTGCACGCCGCGCGGTTGTCGCCGTTCAAGCCCGCGTCCAGCCTGACGCCCGACGAGGTGCAGGTGCTGTACGACGCGATCCGCCGCGTCCTCGGCGATGCCGTGGACCGCTCCCGGGGTCTGGCCGCCGCGGACCTCAAGGGCGAGAAGAAGAGTCACCTCGCCGTCCACGGCCGCACCGGCCAGGCCTGCCCCGTGTGCGGCGACGTCGTACGCGAGGTGTCCTTCGCCGACTCGGCGCTGCAGTACTGCCCCACCTGCCAGACCGGCGGCAAACCGCTCGCCGACCGCCGCATGTCCAAGCTGCTGAAGTAGGAGACCGCACGTGAACTACGGCCCCATCCCGACCGTCACCGTCGTCGACCTGCCGCAGCCGCTGCCGGCGGACCTGCACGTGCTCGACGTCCGCGAGGAGGTCGAGTGGCGCTACGGCCACATCGAGGGCGCCACCCACATCCCGCTGCACCAGCTGCCGGAGCGGGTGGACGAGGTGCCCGACCGGCGCACCCTGGTGGTCTGCAAGGTCGGCGGCCGCTCGGCCCAGGCGGTCGCCTACCTCAGCGCGCTCGGTCGGGACGTGCTGAACCTCGAGGGCGGCATGCTCGACTGGCAGGCCGCCGGGCGACCGATCGTCGGCGAGGTGGACGGGGACCCGCAGGTCGTCTGACGCGCCGCACCGGGGTCAGCGGAAGGCGGCCGGGAGCGGCAGCTCCAACGCCTCGCGGAGCCGCTGCAGGTACTCCGCGCGGGACAGCGTGACCACGCCCAGCGACGCCAGGTGCGGGGTCTGCCACTGCACGTCGAGGAGCCGGGAGCCGGCGTGCTCGTCGCGCAGCAGCTCCACGAGGCCGACGAGGGCCACCTTGGAGGCGTCGCGGGCGCGGTGGAACATCGACTCGCCCGCGAACAGCCCGCCCACGGCGACGCCGTACAGCCCCCCGACGAGCCGCCCGTCCTGCCAGGCCTCGACCAAGTGCGCCCAGCCCAGGCGGTGCAGCTCGGTGTACGCCGCCCGCACGTCGTCGTCGATCCAGCCGCTGTCGCGCCGCGGGTCGGCGCAGCCGTCGATGACCTCCTCGAACGCGGTGTCGACGCGGACCTCCATCCGGCGGACGGCCTGACGCAGCGACCGGGAGACCCGCAGCCCTTCGAGCGGCAGCACGCCCCGCTCGACCGGCGACCACCACCACAGGTCGCGGGTCTCGCCGGGCATCGGGAAGATCCCGGACCGGTAGGCCGCCAGCAGCGTGCCCGGCTCGAGGTCGGCCCCCACCGCGACGAGGTCGTCGGCCTCGGAGCGCGCCAGGTCCGGGAACATCCACGGGCTGGGCGGCGGCTCGACGGGCACGGCGCTCATTGTGCCCGGGTGGCTAGGGTCGTCCTCGACACCCCAGCAGCAGGAGGACCACGGATGGGCATCGGCGGCACGCTCGGCAAGACGCTGGCACCGCACGTGCAGCGGCTCGCGCCGGACCTGACCTCGAGCTTCGTGCACGAGGCGCTGTCGCGCGCGATCAACGGCGTCGGTCCGCTTCCGCCGGCCGCGGCGGCAGCCGACAAGCAGCTCGAGGAGCAGCGTGGCGACGTCGAGCTTGCGGTGCACGAGGTCATCGAGAACCACGTCCGCTACGCCGGGGGTCAGGGCTTCCTGACCAACCTCGGGGGGCTGGCCACCGCCGCGGTGATGATCCCGGCGAACATCAGCGGCCTGGCGATGATCCAGTGCCGGCTCGTGGCCGGCATCGCCCACCTGCGGGGCTACGACCTCGACGACCCGCGGGTGCACAACGCGGTCCTCGCCTGCATCCTGGGCGAGGACACCGTGAACAGGCTGGTCAAGAAGAAGAAGCTGCCGGCGCCGCCGATGGCGATCGCGACCGCGCCGGCCCACGACCCGCACCTGGACAAGGTCATCGCCGCGGAGGTCACCTCCGAGCTCATCACGAAGGTCGCCGGCAAGCGCGTCGCGACGACCGTGGGACGCCGGGTGCCGGTGGTCGGCGGCCTCGTCGGCGCGAGCGCGGACGCCTACTCCACCTGGCAGATCGGCCGCTACGCCGACCGGGAGCTGCGTCCGCGCAACCGGCGGTAGGCCGCGAGGGCCCATGCGGCGACGCGGTTGGTGTCCGCCGCGTGCACGAGCCGGCGCTTGACGCGGAAGCTCAGCGTGCGCGACCGGTCGAGCTCGCGGGTGGCGGCGTGCAGGTCCTCGCGCAGCGAGTGCTCGACGGCCTGCAGCCGGGCGGCCTCCTGCAGCAGCACCACGACCGCGCTGGTCGCCGCGTCGGCCACGTCGGCCTCGTCCGGGACGTCGGGGTCGACGAACGGGACGTCGTCCTCCGCCGGCCCGGGACGCAGGTCGTCGAGGCTGCCGACCACGTCGTACCCGCGCACGGCGAGCTCGTCGATCCAGGCCTCCGACAGCTCGACGGCCCAGCTCCGCACGTCGGGCGGCAGCGCGAGCCGCGGCGAGCCGACGCGGGTGCTCAGCGTCCGGTGCGCGAGCAGCTCGCGGACGAACTGCCGGTAGTCCTCGTTGGCGAGCACGCCGTTGTTGACCCGCTCGTTGACCCGCCGGATCAGCGCCGTCTCGGGGACGCCGAGGGACGGGTTCGCCCGGCCGGCGGGGGAGGGGGCGTAGGCCTCCGGGTCGACGCCGAAGACCTGCGCGAACCGTTCCCAGAGCAGCCCGCGGGGCGCGCCGGGCCGCGGCACCGTCACCACGTGGACGTGCTCGGGCGGGAGCGAGGCGCCCCACCGGTCGAGGATGTCGTGGACCTCCTGCACCCCCCAGAACCACGACGCCAGCGGTCCGCGCCGCCGCGGGTCGGTGATCTTGTCCAGGTAGTCGCGGTAGCCGACCACCCGGCGGTGCTTGACGTTCTCCTGCCACTCGGCGGGGATCTGCCGGACCAGGTCGCGGGTGGAGACCAGCACGTGCACCTCGGAGTCGCCGAGCGACTCCAGCGCGCGCTTCACCTGCTCCGGGGAGGCGGTGGCGAGGATCTCGTGGGAGACGATCACGTCTCCGTGCCAGGCGCGCACCTGCTCGGCCAGCCGGTCCCAGGCACCGACGGCCTGCTGCTCCAGGCCGCCCCAGGACAGCTCCATGAGGTCGAGCGCGGCGAGGAAGTGCGCGTCGAACCGGTCGGCGGGGTAGAGGATGCCCTGCGCCGCGAGGGCGTCGCGGTTGGTGAACAGCAGGTCCTGCACGAAAGACGTGCCGGTCTTCGGGGCGCCCACGTGGAGCAGGACCCTGCGTCGACCGGTCACCGCCTCAGGCCCTCCGTTCCGGGTCACGTCGTCGGCTCCGCCGCTCGCAGGCAGGTGTCGAGCACCAGGCCCAGCACGTCGGGGCGCCGCGGGTGCGTGGCGCCGGCGTGGCGGGGGGCGATCCGGGCGAGGTCGCCGTGCACAGCGTAGCCGCCGGAACGGAGCCCGTCGGCGACCTCCTCGGCCCGCTGGTCGAGCCAGTCGCGGAAGCGCGGCGGCACCGCGAGGACGAGGTCGTCGGCCGCCGGCAGCAGCGCGATGGCGCGGCGCAGGGCTTCCCCCCGGGCGTCGCCGGTCGCCCGGACGCCGAGCACGCGGTTGAGCCGCCGCAGCAGGTCGACGGCCGCGGGGTCGAGGCTGCGGGGGTGAGAGGTGGCCGCAGGCTCGGCGGTCCCGAGGCCGAGCACGTCCACGGCCGTACGACGAAGCCGGGGGCCGGTGACCACGTGCACGCGCGACGGGCCGACCCGGTCCGCCCAGAACCGTGCGGTCGCGGCGAGGTCGGCCGCGGGCGGGACCGCCTCCCGCCGCCCCCACCGCCGCAGGAACGTCGCCCAGCGGACCGGGTCGCCGTCCTGCACCCGACGCGACCAGACCTGGGCGAGGACGGCGTCGAGCGGCTCGGCGAGCAGCACGACCTCGGGCCGCCGGCCGCCCTGGACGTGGCCGGCGGCGGCCAGGGCGGCCCGGACCTGCGCGACCGTGACCGGTGCCCCGGCGACGTGGAAGGCCTTGTGCCACGGGCGCCTGCGGGGAGAGGGCGTGCCGCGCTGCGGCTGCGGCGCCTCGCCGGCCGGAGCCGCGCGCAGCAGCAGCTCGGCGAGCAGCCCGACGCCGAGCCGGATGAGCTCCCCGGCCGGCACCGTCGAGGGGTCGGTCGGCGGCGGGCCGTGGCGCCGGCGGCCGGTAGGGTGGCCCGGCCCCCCCCACGGCAACC
>JBQCEF010000340.1:0-2811 GCA_051960495.1 Nocardioides sp.
TCGACCAGAAGGTCGAGCTCACCGCCTCCGAGGGGACGATGAAGTGGGTCATGGTCTTCTACGTCAAGAAGCACGAGAAGCTCGCCGGAAAGTTGTCGGCCGACCAGACCACCTGGACGGCCACCGACCGGCTCGAGCCCGGCCTGCTCTACACGGTCCGGACCGTCGCCGTCGACGACGAGGGCCTGAAGGCCAAGGACAAGTCGTCGTTCCGCACGGCTGGCCTCTCGCTCGACCAGCAGACCTACCCCAGCATCGCGCCGCTCGAGGGCGAGACCGTCGGCGTGGGCATGCCGATCATCGTCTCGTTCGACGTCGCCGTCACCGACCACGCCGCGATCGAGAAGCACCTGTCGGTCACCTCCTCGCCGAAGCAGCCCGGGGCGTGGCACTGGCTCAGCGACCATCTCGTGCACTGGCGCCCGAAGAACTACTGGAAGCCCGGCACCGACGTCACCGTCAACGCGGACATCAACTCCGTCCCGGCCGGCAACGGCATCTACGGCCAGCTCAGCCGGAGCGTGAGCTTCCACATCGGCGACGCGATGGTCAGCAAGGTCAACCTCGCGACGCACGAGATGAAGGTCTACCGCAACGGCGCGCTGCTGAAGACGGTCCCGATCAGTGCCGGCAAGGACGGGTTCACCACCCGCTCCGGCACCAAGGTCATCATGGAGAAGTTCCGGCACAAGCGGATGGACGCCGCGACGACGGGCATCTCCAAGGACGACCCGGAGTACTACAACATCGAGGACGTCGAGTACGCCATGCGCGTGACGAACTCGGGCGAGTTCCTGCACGCCGCCCCTTGGTCGGTCGGTTCGCAGGGCTCGGCCAACGTCAGCCACGGCTGCGTGGGCATGAGCACCGCGGACGCCGCGTGGCTGTTCAACCTCACCAGGCGGGGCGACGTCGTCGAGGTGACGGGGAGCGACCGCTACATGACGCTCACCAACGGCTACGGCGACTGGAACGAGTCGTTCTCGGAGTGGAAGAAGGGCTCCGCGCTCAGCTGACCCGGCCCGGTCCGCGCGGGCCCGTTCATGGCCGGCCGAGACCCGTCGAACGGGCAAACGCGGCCGGATGGCCGCGTTCCGGCCCGATCGACCGCCCTTTGCCCGTCCGAGCGGTCATGAGTTCGAGCTTTTTGCCCGGAAAGATGGCGCAGGCGCAATTTTCCCGTTCTATGGTGAAAGCACCTACTACGCCTTAGGGGGGCATTGTGAGGAAGTTGATTGCATTCGCGGCGCTTGGGCTCGCAGCGACGAGCATGAGCATCGGGCCGGCGCAGGCGGCTCAGCCCGAGATGGTCACCGTCTGCCAGGTCAGCGGCCAGGCCAACAGCCCGGATTCGGACAACGTGTTCACGTGGTTTGTGGGTCACGAGATCACCGTGCCGCAGAACGCGTATGACCACGGATTCGCTCATCAGGGCGACGGGCTGCTGTCTGACTTCAAGCCGAACTACTACATCACACCGGCCCACAACTACTGGAAGACACTTGCCGACAAGGACGGCAGTCTCACGAACGCGGACTGCGCCTTCCACTACTGATCGCGGCCAAGGTGCCCCCGGTCTACGCCGGGGGCACTTTCGCGTCCGCAGAGGCGCGGGCAGCAACGCTAACGGGCAAACGGGCCGCTCAGGCCGACTTCCGGCCCGATTCACCGCCGTTTGCCCGTCCGAACGGTCGCGGACCGGCCAGGGCGTTGCGGAGGCAGCGCTCGACGTACGCCGGGTCGAACATCACCTGCTCCCAGCTGAACCGGAGTACGACGAATCCGGCCATGGCGAACGCGTTGTAGCGGACGCAGTCACGCTCGAGCGCCTTGCGCTTGCCGTGCCATTCGAACGACTCCGCCTCGATGATCAACCGGTGCCGGACGTCGAGCAGGTCGGGTCGCATCCACTTGCCGTCGAGCTGCAGCCACACCTGGGGCTCGACGTGCAGGCCCTTCACCTTCTCGGTGATGGCTCGGAGCGCCGACTCGAAGGGGTTCGCGGCCAACCCGGACGCGGCCGCCGCCACCCGCCGGGCCTGGGCGGCGCCCTTGCCGGTCACCTGCGTCGCCAGCCACTTCAGGAGCGCCGAGGTCGTGTCACCGTGCCGTAGCGCCGAGTCGGCGACGGCCAGCGCCTCGTCGTACGGCAGGAAGCGCATGCAGTCCACCAGCGTCCGCTCGCGTGACGTGGCAATGCCGTCGACCTCGTCGGGGCGCAGCTCGGCCCAGGAGATCTCGACGCCGCGGCGCCGGCCTTCGGGCACGTTGCGGTTCCGGGGCACGATGAGCTCAGGGACAGGCGGCTGCGTCTTGAGCTCCCATCCCCAGTACGCTGCGGCGCTGCTTCGGGCGAGGACCGCGCTGAGGCGGGTTGCTGCGACAACACCGTCCTGAGCCGTCGGCAGGGCGTAGCGGCCGCGGGCTAGGCGGACGATGTCGCCCCGGCGCTCCGCGCCCCGGATCTTGGCGGGGGTGGTCATCTTGCGCAGCTGGCTCGTGCGCGCGACACCGCCGAGTCGTTCGAGCGCGCGCACGGGGTCCATGCCGTGCAGCCTGCCGGGGATGGCCGCCGGCCGCATCTCGTTGTCCACAGGCCCCGCCGGTCGCCTCCGGGTGCGCAGCGCGGCCGGCGCGACGCGTCGGACGGGCAAACAGCGCCGGAACAGGCACTCAACAGGTGATCGGGCCGCGTTTGCCCGTTCGGAGAGCTGTCGGCCCGCCGTACGACGAGCAGCGGGGCGGGCCGACCGCACAAACACCGAGGCCCCCGCAGCGAATCAGCTGCGAGGGCCTCGGACCGAACCGGGG
>JBQCEF010000341.1:0-5491 GCA_051960495.1 Nocardioides sp.
AGCATCCTCGAGCGCTACGTCTGACCCGTTGAGTTACGGGCCGCCGGGCCCAACTCA
Source organism: Nocardioides sp. (assembly GCA_051960495.1). GTDB lineage: Bacteria > Actinomycetota > Actinomycetes > Propionibacteriales > Nocardioidaceae > Nocardioides_B. The sequence goes on from JBQCEF010000341.1 coordinate 58, forward strand.
ACGACGTCGGGGGCGCTCGGGGCGCGCGGGTACGCTCGAGAGCACGATGGACGAGAACAAGGCGCGCCGCGTCGTCGACACCCTGCGCGAGCGCGGCACCGACGCCCACCTGGCCCGCGTGGGCGTCTACCAGTTCGGGGTGAGCATCCGGCTCCCCGACGGCCGTGAGGCGACCTGGGACTCCGACGGGACGGCCGCGCTCGAGGCACAGGTGATGCGCAACGGCGTGCTCGTCGGCTACGTCCCCTCGATCGAGGGGTCGGACAGCTTCACCGAGGAGCAGGTCGTGGACGCGATCCTGCGCACCGACTACGACAAGCCGGTCGCGACCCAGCGCGCGACGGCGCCGCCGCCCTCGGCCCCGCTCCCCCGCAAGGGCGGGGTGTTCCGGCGGTTCATGGACGGCTTCCGCTACCGCTGAGCCGCTGCGGGAGTCGCGCCGGTCGCGCCGGCCGTGCCCGGGCGTCGGGCAGGATGGCGTCATGAGCCTCGACGTCGCACGCATCCGCAAGGACTTCCCCGCCCTGGACGAGGGGATCGCCTACTTCGACGGCCCCGGCGGCACCCAGGTCCCGCGCCAGGTGGCCGACGCGATCGCCACCGCGATGACGTCCGGGCTCTCGAACCGCGGCTCGGTCACCGCCTCGGAACGACGTGCGGAGGACGTCGTGGTCTCGGCGCGCGGGGCCGTCGCGGACCTGCTCGGCTGCGACCCGGGCGGCGTGGTCTTCGCGCGCTCGATGACCCAGGCGACGTACGACGTAGCGCGCACGCTCGCCAAGGGCTGGGGCCCCGGCGACGAGGTGGTCGTCACCCGGCTCGACCACGACGCCAACATCCGACCGTGGGTGCAGGCCGCCGAGTCCGCCGGCGCGACCGTGCGCTGGGTCGGGTTCGACCGGGAGACCGCGGAGCTCACCGTCGACGACGTCCGCGCGGTGCTCTCGGAGCGGACCCGCCTCGTCGCGATCACCGGCGCCTCCAACGTCCTCGGCACGAGGCCGGACATTCCGGCCGTCGCGGAGGCGGTGCACGCGGCCGGCGCCCTGCTCTACGTCGACGGCGTGCACCTGACCCCGCACGCACCCGTGGACGTCGCCGCGCTCGGCGCCGACTTCTACGCGTGCTCGCCCTACAAGTTCTTCGGTCCGCACCACGGGATCGTGGTGGCGGCGCCCGACCTCCTCGCGCAGCTGCACCCCGACAAGCTGCTGCCCTCCACGGACGCCGTCCCCGAGCGGTTCGAGCTGGGCACGCTGCCCTACGAGGTGCTGGCCGGCACGACCGCGGCCGTCGACTTCATCGCCGGGCTCGCCTCCGACGCCGCGGACCGGCGGACCCGCGTCCTGGCGTCGATGCGAGCCGTCGAGGCCCACGAGGACGAGCTGCTGGCGAGGCTGCTCGACGGCCTGCGTGGCATCGACGGGGTCCGGCTGCACGGGTCGCCGCGGCGTCGTACGCCGACGGTGTTCTTCTCGGTCGAGGGCCGCGAGGACCAGGCGGTCTACCGGCACCTCGCCACGCTCGGGGTCAACGCCCCGGCGAGCAGCTTCTACGCGCTCGAGGCGTCCCGCTGGCTCGGCCTGGGCGACACCGGCGCGGTGCGGGCGGGGCTCGCCCCCTACACCGATGCCGACGACGTCGACCGGCTCGTGGCGGGCGTGGCGGAGATCGCCCGATGAGCGGGCGCGGCGTCCTGGTCACCGGCGGGTCCCGCGGGATCGGCGCGGCGGTCGCCCGGGCCTTCGCCGACCAGGGCGACCGGGTCGCCGTCCACTACGGGTCGTCGGTGGACGCCGCGCGCGAGGTCGCGGGCTCCCTGCACGGCGACGGTCACGTGACCATGCAGGCCGACCTGGCCGACGCCGACGCCGTACGGCGTGCCGTGGACTCGGCGGCGGAGCAGCTCGGCCGGCTCGACGTGCTGGTGAACAACGCGGGGGTGTTCCTCGTGCACCCCCCTCTGACGACGTCCTACGAGGACTGGCAGGCCGCCTGGTCGCGCACGCTCGCGACCAACCTCGTCGGTGCCGCCAACGCGACGTTCTGCGCGGTCCCCCACCTGACCGCGGCCGGCGGCGGCGCGATCGTCAACGTGTCGAGCCGGGGCGCGTTCCGCGGCGAGCCGGACTGCCCGGCCTACGGCGCGTCCAAGGCGGGCATGAACGCGTTCGGGCAGTCGATGGCGCTCGCCCTCGCACCCCAGGGCATCACCGTGGGCACGGTCGCCCCGGGTTTCGTGCAGACCGAGATGGCCCGGGAGGTCCTGGACGGGCCGGGCGGCGACGCGGTCCGGGCACAGTCGCCGTTCGGCCGGGTGGCCCGCCCCGAGGAGGTCGCCGCCGCGGTGCTGTGGCTCGCCTCCCCCGAGGCCCGGTTCTCCTCGGGCACGATCATCGACGTCAACGGGGCGTCGTACCTGCGCAGCTGACCGTGGGCACCACAGCGCCTGGTAGCGTCGCCCCACCTTCGCGCGAGCACCCACCACGAGAGGTCGAGAAGTGGAACGCCACGAGCTGCTGAAGCACCTGCACAGGCTGCTGCGACCCCGGTCGTACTTCGAGATCGGCGTGAACCGCGGCGCCAGCCTGGAGCTCTCCCGGGCACGGTCCGTGGCGGTCGACCCGTTCTTCAAGGTCATCCGTGAGCTGCGCTGCGACGTGCACCTGGTGCGCGCGACCAGCGACGAGTTCTTCGCCCGCAAGCACCCCCTCGCCCACCTGGACGAGCCGGTGGTCGACCTCGCCTTCATCGACGGCATGCACCTGTCGGAGTACGCCTTCCGCGACTTCATCAACACCGAGCGGTTCACCCATGCCGGCACGGTCCTGGTGATCGACGACATGCTGCCGCGCGACGTGCCGGAAGCCGCCCGCGACCGCGCCGGGGCCGGCCTGCTCGGAGCGGCCTGGACGGGCGACGTCTACAAGGTGACCGACACGCTGCGGACGCTGCGGCCCGACCTGGTCTGCATCGAGGTCGACACCGAACCGACCGGCACCGTCGTGGTCTTCCTGCCCGACCCGACCTCCGACGTGCTGCACGAGGCCTACGACGACGTCGTGCAGCAGTACGTCACCCCCGACCCGCAGGACGTCCCGCGCGAAGTGCTCGAGCGCACCCGGGCGCTGTCCCCGGACACCGTCGTGAACGCGCCGGTGTGGAAGACGATCCGTCAGGCGCGCCGCCTGCCGGACGGCGAGGCGCGACCGATGATCCGCGCCGCGCTCGAACGCTCGGGCCTGACCGGGGCGTCGGTCAGCGCTTCGCGCTGAGCCTGCGCACCCGCCTCGCCACGCCGGCGAGCCGGGCCCGCGCGGCCTGCGCGCGCGACCGGGTGGTCGACTGCGCGGTCGACTGGGCGGTCGACCGGTGACCTGCCTCGGGGCGGGAGGCGGCCCGGGCGCGCGGCTTCGGCGGTGCCATCAGCGTCAGCGGCGTGGGGCCGACCATTAGCGCGACCGGCTGATCCGGACGCACCAGCAACCTCGCCCTGGCGCGGCGGTAGCCGGAACCGTCGGCGGTGCGCAGCCGCAGCTGCCACCGGCCGGGCTCGACCTCGGCACGCGGCACCGTGGCGGTGACCACGACGCCCTGCTCCGACGCTGCCGTCTGCGCAGCCACGTCGACGCGCCGCTTGGGCCCCTTGCCGAGGCTGGTCAGCCGGACGCCACCGGCGTCGACGGCGTCCGTCTTCGGCAGGTGCAGCGTGAGCACCACGCTGTCCGTCGTACGGCGTGCGTAGCTGTCGGCGACGCCGACGTCGTGCGCACCTGACTTGCCCATGAGCTCACCTGTCCGTCGAGGATCCATTGCGTCGCGGCGATCGTAGCGAGTGCCCTGCGGCCGGCCCCCGCACCGGGGTCGAATCTCGCGCCGGTCAGTCGGACTTCTCGGCCGACGGGTCCGACGCCGTGGCGTCGTCCGACTTGTTCTTGCCCTTCTTCTCCGGCTCGGGCTTCGGGGTGATCGTCTGCGGGACGGGCGTCTCCAGCTCGAACTGCACGTCGGACGGCTCGGCGCCGAAGGCCGCGGCCTGCACGTGGTACCAGCCGGGCTGCGCCCAGGACGTCGTGCGCGAGCAGGTGCTGTCCGAGCGCTGCCCGCGCCAGGTCACGTCGACCTTGGCGGCCTTCTCCAGACGGACGACCACGTCGGTCTCGGGGATGGCCCGGGGGCAGTCCTGGCTCGACCAGATCCGGTCCGAGCCCGAGACCAGCTTGAGGGCGAGGGTGGCCGGCGAGACCCGCCAGGTGCAGGCGGGGGTCTCCAGCGTGGTCAGCTTGACCCGGAACGTGACCGGGTTGCCGGCGTAGGCGGTGCCTCTCACCTTCGGGGTCGCGACGATGTCGCTCGCCGCGCAGGGTCCGGTCGGCTCGGGGAGCGGGGTCTTGGTCTTCTTCGGCTTGGGGTCCGCCTGCTTCTTGCCCGCGGACTTCTTCGACTTCCCGGCGTCGGCCCGCTCGCCCTTGCGGCCGGTCGGCCGGGCGTCGTCGGTGGCCGCGGGGGCGGCGGCCGTGGTGCCGGCCTCGGCGCCGACCACGCGCGCGGTCTCGCCGGTCGGGCCCGAGCCGACGCCGCCCAGCAGCTGCGCGATGCCGAAGACCATCCCCAGCGCGACCGCCAGCACCAGGGTGCGGCGGACCCAGTACACCCGGGCCGGGAGGCGGCGGGGGCGGCGCGCGGAGGTCATGGCCCAACCGTAACTTTTGCCCCACCTGTCCCTCGGTATGCCACACCGGCGCGGGCCACATCGAGGTCCTGGCTAGCCTGGCGCCACCATGAGCACCCACCTTGCCACCGAGCACGCCGACGAGGTCGTCGCGCGCGTCGTCGACTGGTACGCCGGGAACGCCCGTGACCTGCCGTGGCGGCGCGACGAGGCGACGCCGTGGGGCGTGATGGTCAGCGAGTTCATGCTGCAGCAGACCCCCGTCGTACGCGTGCTGCCGGTCTGGGAGCAGTGGCTCGACGCCTGGCCCACCCCGGCGGCCCTGGCAGCGGTCACCAGCGGCGACGCGGTCCGGGCCTGGGGCCGGCTCGGCTACCCGCGGCGCGCCCAACGGCTGCACGCGGCCGCCACCGCGATCGTGACCGATCACGGCGGGCACGTGCCGGACTCCTACGACGACCTGCTCGCGCTCCCCGGGGTCGGCGACTACACGGCCGCGGCCGTGGCGACGTTCGGCTTCGGGCGCCGCCACGTCGTGCTCGACACGAACGTCCGCCGGGTGCTGGCCCGGACGCTGGTCGGGGTCGAGTTCCCGGCCGCGTCGGTGACCCGGGCGGAACGCGACCTGGCCGGGGCGGTGCTGCCCGAGGACGACGCGACCGCCGCCACCTGGTCGGTCGCGTCGATGGAGCTGGGCGCCCTCGTGTGCACCGCGGCGGGTCCCCGGTGCGGCGGCTGCCCGGTCGCCGACCTGTGCGCGTG
>JBQCEF010000342.1:0-4983 GCA_051960495.1 Nocardioides sp.
GTCATCAAGTCGCCCTACTCGCTCACCGACGGCGGCTTCACCGAGGAGACCTACGCGACCTCGACCGGCGACCCGAGCCTCGCAAGCGGCTGTGACCAGGTCGGCGTGATTATCAGCGAGTCCCGCAAGCCGGGGCTGGGCAGCCTCGCCACCTCCGGCGACCTGACCTTCAGCGTGCGGTCGGTAGGCCGCGCCACCATCGGTGGCAGTGACGACCTCGCACCCGCGCTGATCCTGCTCGAACGATCGGCATGCAGCGTCCTCACCGTCGGATCCGCCGGCGCCGGTGCCGGCAGTTACATCAAGGTGCTCGGCTACGCCAAGACGCCGGGCAGCATCCATGTCGACTCGGCAGCCACTGGGAGCGACTGCGGCACCGGCAGCAACAAGCAGCTTCTCCAGGGCAAGCAGGCCGACGGGATCGTCGCCTACGGGTCGACCTCCCCGACGGGTACGGCGGGGATCATCACGTCCGTTGCCACGAACAACGGCAAGGCGTCGGACGTCGTCTCCGACGCGCTCGCCAACGTCTACGGCACCACCGCGACCTCCGGCAGCGGTGTCACCAAGACCGCCGTCACGGGTCGTCAGGCCGTGGGCAGGGCTCCGGTCGACAGCCGCTATCGACTCGGCGTGCGCGATGAGATCTCCGCAGCACAGGCCGCGGCGCTGTGGACCATGAACTCGACCGGAGCGGCAGCGGCCGGTTGGACGGTCACCGACTGCTCCCCGACGGCGGCCCAGCTCAACGTCACCACGAAGCTCTACGTCAACTGCCCCCAGAACAGCGGGATCACCCTCAACGACAAGACGATCAAGGCCGGCCAGGTCTTCTTCAACGGCTTCGTCAAGGGCGGCAAGGTCTCGATGCCCAACGCGACCCGGGTCTACGTCAGCAACACGGACTCCGCCGGAAACCCGGTCAGCGCGTCGGCGGTCTCCCTTTCCAACAACACCGCCTTCTGCGTCCGCGGCAGCTGCGACACGGCTGCGGCATCCAAGTGCTCGACCGGCGCGGCACCCAACCGGGCGGTGCTGCTGGTCCGCCAGGGCCTCCTTGACGCCAGCGGCGGTCTGCTCCGCCTGTGCAACACCACAGCCGTGCTCCTGGGCGGCTATCCGTCGAGCGGCTGTGTCCCCTCCGCCGACGGTGCGCTGCCGACGGACACGCCGTGCGCCACCACGGGGACCAACAAGGAGGGCAACACCCGCATCGACATCACGGGCGGTGCCCAGCTCGACTGGACCGCTCCCAACAAGTCGGCTACCTATATCTCGGACAAGGCGACCCGCGAGGCAGCCTGGCGCAACGATCTCGAGGACCTAGCCCTCTGGTCCGAAAGCTACGGCCTGTACCGGATGGCCGGCAGCGGAGCGATGAGCGTCTCGGGAGTGTTCATGGCCCCGAACGCCATGCCGTTCACCGTCGGAGGTGGCGGCAGCCAGACCCTGACGAACGCGCAGTACATCGCTCGCACCTTCAGCGTTACCGGCGGCGGCACACTGTCCCTGACCGTGGACCCCCGGAACGCCGTGACGATCCCGTCCCTGACCGGCTTCCTCCTCGTCCGCTGACGGTTCGACTGATCACAATCAGCGCCGGGCCAGATCGGCCGCGCCGATAAGTCCCGCATCGTTTCCGAGCGTCGCCGCACGGATCGCAAGCTCCGGCCGGTGTGAACGACCGGTCAGATTCGCTCGGAAGTGCTCCCGGATCGGATCGAGCAGCAGATCGCCGGCCTCGGAGACGCCGCCGCCGATCACGACCACACCCGGATCCAGAACAGCCGCAAGCGATGCAATGCCTTCCCCGAGCCACATCCCCAAGACGCCGAGGCGCTCGATCGCGAAGGAGTCACCGTCCTGTGCGGCCGTCGTGATCATCGGCCCGGTGATCGCCTCCGGGTCGCCGCCGGCGCGCTCGACCAGAGCAGCCGCCGCCTCCGGCGTCAGGGCGGCAGCCTCCTGGGCATCCCGCACCAGCGCGCTGCCGCTGGCGTACTGCTCCCAGCAGCCGCGGTTGCCGCACGGGCACAGCCGCCCGTCTCGAACGATTCTCAGGTGACCGATCTCGGCCGCGATTCCGAAAGTCCCGCGGTGGAGCTGGCCGTCCAGCACGATGCCGCCGCCCACGCCGGTGCCGACCGTGACCAGCAGCAGGTCGTCCGCGTCGGCGGCGGCCCCGAAGGCGAACTCTCCCCACGCCGCGGCATTGGCGTCGTTCTCGACCACGACGGGCAGTCCGGTCGACCGCTCCAGGTCGTCCTTCACCGGCTCGTCCTGCCAGGCGAGGTTCGGCGCGAAGAGAACCGTCGCGCGGGACACGTCGACGAACCCCGGGGCGCCCACGCCGACGCCAACCACGTCATGGCCTGCCCGGAGCTCCTCGATCAGGTCGGAGATAGTCCTCTGAATCGCCGCGGTGTCCTCCGCCGGCGACTCTCGGCGAAGGCGCGACAGGATCGCGCCCTTCTCGTCGACGACACCAGCCGCGATCTTGGTGCCACCTACGTCGACCCCGATGGTCAACCCCATCAGTCGTCCTCCCAGTCATCGTCGGACAGGTCGATGTGCTCCACCTGCTCTTCGCCCCCCGGCCCAGACTTCTCTGGCACGTTCGTCGCCATATACCCGGCGGCGGCCTGCAGTAGCGAGGACGCTGCAGAGGTCAGGTGCTGCTTGACCTCGGGGCTGGTGGCACGAACCGCCGAGATGACCCGACACACCGGGCAGTAGGTACAGTCCTCGCCGCCAGTGGCGATGTGCTCGTTGACGCTGTTGAGCAGCCCACCGGCACCACTCGCCGCGGCACCGAGCGACTCTCCGTACTCATGACCGCTCTCCTTGGCCCAGCCTTGCAGGGCCTGCAGCAGCTTGAGCGCTTCCTCCCCCACGCTGCCGGTGGGCGGAGTCTCCCCGCCAGTCACTGCTCCTCCGTGGCCGGGGCTGCGCTAGCCGTCTCAGTGCGGAAGCGGACCTGGAGCGCGCCGCCCTCGACCCTCGCCCCCGCCACGCTGTGGCGGTTGAGGGCGGCCGGCAGTGCCAGCAGCCTTCGGTAGGAGCCCACGGTCACCACCAGTTCATCTCCGTGTCGGGCGAGGTCGATCTCGGACTTGTCCACGAAGGGTAGTGCGATTCGCAGGGTCGCTCCGGAGGCGGTACGCGTGATGGTCATCGGCCCGTCGCCGACCGGCGGAACCAGCGGGTCACTCTCCTGGTAGGCGGTGCCAGCGAACTCCAAAAGCTCCGCGACTCCCACCGGTTCCGACGCCCGGTACGGCGAGCGCCAGATCGGCAGGCCGACGAATGACTCCTCGACCTCGCTGAGCACTCCGGCCTGCGCCGCGACCCACTGCTCGCGCCAGGGGTCCGCACCTTCGGTCGGGAAGACCCGGTTGGCGATCACGCCGTCGACCCGGTATCCGAAGAGCGAGAGCGTGGTCAGGGATCGGCGTGCTTCGGCGACGACGACGTTCTCCGGCGTGAGCACGAGCCGGACGCTCGCGTCGGGGCCCGTCAAGATGCCACGCACCTGCTCCAGGTCGCTGTGCAACCGCTCCAGGGCGTCGAAGACGTTGTCGCGAGGCATGGGCACTCCGGCCGCCTTGGCCAGGACCGGTCGTAGTGCCTTGACGATCCGCCGCTCGGCCGGAAAGACCCGGTCCATGTACCAGCCCAGCGCCTCCGGCAGGGCCAGAAGCCTCAGCGTCTCTGCCGTGGGAGCGCAGTCGACGACCACCACGTCCCACTCGCCCGACACCACCTGCGAGCGCAGCTCCAGCAGGGCCAACACCTCTTCCGCGCCGGGGATGACCGTCAGTTCCTCGGCGGTGATGGGATCCACCCCCGCGGCGTCGAGCACGGTCAAGAGGTATCGCTGGACATCGGCCCACGACTGCTCGAACCTGCGTTGGGCGTCGACCTGCTGGACGTAGAGGTTCTCGGCCACCTCGGTCGGCTCGGCGCCGATCCTCACGCCGAACGCGTCCGCGAGCGAGTGTGCCGCGTCGGTCGACAGCACGAGCGTGCGCCGGCCGCCCGTGGCTGCTGCCGCAGCCGTCCCCGCGGCCGCGGTGGTCTTGCCGACCCCGCCCTTGCCGGTGAAGAGGATGATCCGCAAGGGCTCAGCCGCGGGACTCGACGCGCTTCTTGAGCCCCTTGAGAGCGGTGTCGATGATGACCTTCTCGGCCTTGCGCTTGAGCATGCCGATCATGGGGATGTTCACCTCGACCGCGAGGCGGTAGGTGACCTCGGTCGTGCTGTCACCACGGTCGGCCAGCTCATAGGTGCCGTCCATCGCCTTGAGCATCTTCCCCTCGACGAGCGTCCAATCGACGGAGTCGTCGCCCTTCCAGTCGTACTCGAGGGTGTAGCAGTCCTTGATGGGGCTCGCGTCGAGCTCGAAGTGGACCTTGTCTGCGCGACCCTCAGACCCCGGTTCGACCACCTTCGCCGACTTCACGCCCTGAGCCCAGTCCGGATAGGCGTTGAAGTCCGCGATCACCGCCATGATCGTCGCCGGTTCGGCCGAGATCACGATGCTCGACGTGGTCTGCTCTGCCATGTGTCGCCCTCATCATCCGCTCGATCCAGAGGTCCTGAGCGTATCTGACCGGCGGAGTGCTCCGGGCTGACGGGCCCGCCAACATTCCTTGTCAGTCAGCGAGTTTGACGACGCGCAGGCCGAAGTCACATGACGAGCCAAATCCACAGGTCGCGTCAAGGTCGCCCACTGCAACATACTTAACGAAGCGGAACTGGATGTAGTCATTCGAGCCGCTCCCGTTCCCGTTCGTCGTGGTGGCCGTGGCGCTCGGACTGGCGCTCGGACTAGTGCCGTTGCCGTTGCCGTTGCCGTTGCCGTTGCCGGTGCCGTTGCCGTTGCCGTTGCCGTTGCCGTTGCCGTTGCCGTTGCCGTTGCCGTTGCCGTTGCCGTTGCCGTTGCCGTTGCCGTTGCCGTTGCCGTTGCCGTTGCCGTTGCC
>JBQCEF010000343.1:0-6786 GCA_051960495.1 Nocardioides sp.
CCGGGCGGCCCAGCGAGCGGTCAGCGGCTCCCGGGTCTCGAGGGGGCGCCAGCGCCGGTCCAGGCCGTGCGAGCGGCGCGCCTTGCGGGGCATCAGCCGCCGCCCGGCGAGGCCGCACAGCGCGGGCACCAGGGTGATCGCGGTGAGCATCACCGACACGACGGCGATCGCGGTCGCGAACCCGAAGGCCGAGTAGGTCGGCAGGCCTGCCAGCCGCAGGCCCATCAGCGAGACGAGCACGGTGGCCGAGGCGAACACCACGGACCGGCCGGCGGTCGCAGCGGCGCGGCCGGCCGCCTCGGGGACCGCCAGTCCCTGGCGCAGGAACTCGACGTGCCGGGTGACGAGCAGGAGCGCGTAGTCGATCCCGACGCCGAGCCCGACCATGCTGGCCACGGTGGGCGCGGTCGGGCTCACGTCCATCACGGCCGACAGCAGGGCGATCCCGGCGGAGCCGGCGCCCAGCCCGGTCAGCGCGATCACGATCGGCAGACCGGCGGCCACGACGGAGCCGAACGCGATGACCAGCAGCAGCAGCGCGGCGACGACGCCGATCAGCTCGCCCCGGCCGGACATCGGTGCGGCGGCGGTCGCGGGCAGCTCGCCGCCGAGCTCGACCTGGTAGCCCGCCTCCTCGGTGGCGCGGGTGGCGTCCTCCAGCGGCGTGAGGTTCTCCATCAGGTCGCGGTGGGTGACGGGCACGTCGTACAGCACGGTGAACAGGGCGGTGTCGCCGTCCGCGGACACGCGGGGCCCGGGCACCGCGGCGACGTGGTCCATCGCGGACAGCGAGTCGCGCAGCGTCGACAGCGTCGCGTCGGTGACCGGTGCGCCGGAGTCGTCGTGCACGACGACCTGGGCGGTGGCCCCCGACATCGCCGGAAAGTGGTCGCGCAGCATCTCGACGCCGGTCTGGGCACGAGCGTCGGCGACGTCCCAGTTCTCCTGGGTGGTGCCACCGAACGCGCCTCCGACCCCGATCAGGGCGGCGGCGACGAGCAACCAGGCGCCGATCGTGCGCCAGGGGTGGGCCGCGGCGGAGGCGCCGAGGCGGTAGAGGAAGCGGGACATGGGGTCTCCAGTGATCCGGGGTGCGTCTGCGTTGACGTCCCTCAGGCTGGCGCGCACCGCTGGGGAGCCACTGGGGGTCGACTGGAGGTGCGCTGGAGCGCCTGTCCGGGCCGGCTCCTAGGCTGGGCCGATGATCTTCATCACCGCCAAGTTCCAGGTCCTGCCCGAGCACGCCGACGCCTGGCCCGACCTCGCCGCGGCGTTCACGCGGGCCACCCGGGCCGAGCCCGGCTGCCTGTGGTTCGACTGGTCCCGCAGCGTCGAGGACAGCTGCGAGTACGTCCTGGTCGAGGCCTTCCGCGACGACGAGGCCGGCGCCGCGCACGTGCAGTCCGACCACTTCCGGGCCGCCCAGGACGAGCTGCCCCGCTACCTGGCGGCGACCCCGCGCATCGTGAACTTCTCGGTGCCCGGCGAGGACTGGTCCGAGCTCGGCGAGATGGCGGTCACCAGGGACTGAGCCCGGGGGTCATCCGGCCAGGAAGGAGAACCGCACCTCGCGGTCCGGGTTGTCGACGTTGAGGTCGACCAGGCACACGCTCTGCCAGGTGCCGAGCTGGAGCCGGCCGCCGAGCACCGGGACGGTGGCGTACGGCGGCACCAGGGCCGGCATCACGTGGTCGCGGCCGTGCCCGGGCGAGCCGTGCCGGTGGCGCCAGCGGTCGTCCCTGGGCAGCAGGTCCGCCAGCGCGGCGAGCAGGTCGTCGTCGCTGCCGGCGCCCGTCTCGAGCACGGCGATCCCCGCGGTCGCGTGGGGGACGAACAGGTTCAGCAGGCCGTCCTGCTCCCCCGCGACGAAGTCCGCGCAGTCGCGGGTCAGGTCGCGCACGACCTCGTGGCTGCCGGTGGTGTAGGACCTGGTCTCGCTGCGCATGGGCCCATGCTGTCATTCCGGGACGCCGGGTGCTGTCGGGCGGGGCACCTGAGGTGCTGCAATGGAGCGGTGGCGACCCGAGTCCACGTCAGCCTGCTCGGCGGCTTCGGCGTGACCGTGGACGGACGCCCGGTTCCGGCCGAGAGCTGGCACCGGCGGTCCGCGACCGGACTCGTCAAGCTGCTGGCGCTGCAGCCCGACCGTCGCCTGCTGCGCGAGCAGGTGATGGACGCGCTGTGGCCGGAGCTGACCGTGGAGGAGGCAGCGCGACGGCTCCACGTCGCCGCGCACCACGCGCGCACCGCTCTGGGCTCCCGGGACGGCGTGGTCCTCTCCAACGGCTCGGTGGCGCTGTTCCCCGCCGCGGCGATGACCGTGGACGTCGACGAGTTCGAGCGGTCGCCGAGGCCGCGCGCGCCGACGACGGGGCCGAGTCGGCCGGCGAAGCGGTCTCCCGGTACGCCGGCGACCTGCTTCCGGACGACCTCTACGAACCGTGGACCGAGGAGCCCAGGGAGCGGCTGCGGTTGCGGCACCTCGAGCTGCTCCGGGCGGCCCGCCGCTACGACGAGCTGGTGGCCGCGGACCCCTTGGACGAGGACGCCCAGCTGGCGCTCGTGCGCGACCTCGTGCGCAGAGGACGCCGACAGCTCGCGCTTCGCACGCTGGACCGGATGGCCGACCTGTTCCGACGGGAGCTCGGCGTCGAGCCCGGCCCGGCGGCCCTCACTCTGCGGCGCCAGGCCGAGGCGCTGCCCGCCGGGGTGACCAGCAACGCGCCGCTGCCGACTCCCCGTCACCGGCTGATCGGCCGCGCGTCGGACCTCGAGACCGTCGTCGCGCTGCTGGAGCGGCACCGGGTGGTCACGATCACCGGCCCCGGCGGGGCGGGCAAGTCGACCCTGGCCCTGGCCGTGGCCCGCGCGATCCAGGCCGCGGGCCCGGACGGGGCCGACGTCGTGCTCGCCGAGCTGGCTCCGGCCCGGGACGGCCGCGAGGTGACCCGCTCCGTCGCCGAGGCCGCCGGCGTGCAGGGCGAAGGTGCCGTGCGTACGCGCGCCCTCGCCGCCAACCTGGGCTCGCGAGCCGTGCTGCTCGTGCTCGACAACTGCGAGCACCTGCTCGACGCCAGCGCCGACCTGGTGGACGCCGTCCTCGACGCGGGCCCCCGGGCACGCATCCTCGTGACCAGCCGCGAGCCCCTGCAGGTCGACGGCGAGGCGGTGCACCGGATCGGGTCACTGGGCGCGGAGGCGGCCGAGCTGTTCGTCGAGCGGGCCGAGGCCGCGGTGGGAGCGGGGGTGGTCAGCACCGACGACCCCCGGGTGGTGGACCTGTGCGAACGCCTCGACGGGCTGCCGCTGGCCATCGAGCTGGCCGCGGCGCAGCTGCGGCACCTCAGCCTGTCCGAGCTCGTCGCCCGCCTCGACGACCGCCTCGCCCTGCTGGTCGGAGGCCGCCCGCGTGCGGGGCCCCGGCACTCGGCGCTCACCGCGACGATCGACTGGAGCTACCGGCTGCTGTCCCCCGCGACCCGGGAGGCGTTCGACCGTCTGGGGGTGTTCCCGGCGACGTTCGACCTGTCGGCGGTCCGCGCGGTCACGGGCGACAGCGACAGCGGCCAGATCACCTCCCTGGTCGGTGACCTGGTCGCGAAGAGCCTGGTCGTGCACGACCCGGTCACCGGGAGGTACCGGCTGCTGGAGACCATCCGGCTCTTCGCGGCCGGACGCCTCGACGAGGCCGGACAGCGCGAGGAGGTCCTCGAGCTGCTCCGCGCGCACGTCGTCGACCGGACCAGGACCGCGCCGCGGGTCAGGATCTGGATGTCCGTCGCCACGGCCGCCCGGAGCCGCGAGGACCTGGACAACGTCCGGCTCGCGTTCGAGGCCAGCCTGGCCCGGGACGACGTCACGGCCGCGGTCGACCTGGCGCTCGGGGTCAGCACCTTGTGGCGCAACGCCGTCTCCTACGCGGAAGGCCGTCGCTGGGTCGCGGCGCTGCGCGAGCGGGCGGAGCTGCTCGACGACCGGCTCTGGACGCTGGTGCTCGCGGCCGACGTCGGCCTGGGCTCCGGTGACCCCCGGCTGATGCGCGAAGCCACTCAAGAGGCCCGAGCGCTGCTCGCGGACCTGGAGGAGCCGGGCGCCGCGGTGATCGTGACGATCTACGACGCGATGGCCCACCTGGTCGAGCCGGCGCGGTCCGCGCGACGCCTGGAGGACGCCGCCCGCCGTGCGCACGAGGCCGGTGAGCCGGGGCTCGAGCGCCTCGCCCGCTCCTACCGGGTGGTGGCCCGCCGCATGCAGGGGCGGCGCGACGGGCTGGACGCGGAGATCCGGGACCTCCTCCGGGCCGACGCCGGAGCCGACTACGACCGTTACCTGTGCATCTGGGCCGCCAGCCTGGTCGCGCTCGTGGATCGCGACGGCCCCGGCCTGCGCCGCCTCATGGACGCGCAGCTCGCGGACCTGATGGCCAGCGGGCTGCGCGAGAACTGGCTGACGATGTACTGGGAGTCCCTGGCGCTGATTGCCGGTCGGGGCGACTACCTGCCCCAGCTCCGGCGCGCCCGCGAGCGCGCCGAGGCCGAGGGCCGCCAGGCCGACGCGGACTGCCTGCTGGCACTCGGGTACGCCGCGGCGTGCCGCGACGCATGGGAGGACGCGGCGGAGCTGCTCGGCGCCGCGGGCCTGGTCCTCCTGCACGACACCGCCGGCTTCATCCATCACACCCTGCTGCAGGACCAGCTCGTCGCACCGAACCTCGATCCCGCGACGTTCCGGGCCGCCGTCTCACGCGGGCAGCGCCTGCCGGTCGAACCGCTGCTGCGCGAGCAAGGGCTCTAGCTCGCGCGCACCGAGCCCTCGCCCGCGGTCAGGTGCGGCGCCACCCGCCGGAGCGCCGCGAGGGCGTCGCGGGTCTGGGACTTCACGGTGCCGAGCGCGACGCCCAGGAGCTCGGCGGTCTGCTGCTCGGTGCGGTCCTCGTAGTAGCGCAGCACCAGCACGGTCCTCTGCTTGGCCGTGAGCCTGCCCAGCGCCGCTGCCAGGTCCAGCCGGTCGTCCGGAAGCTCGGTAGCGCCGGCTCGCTCCTGCACGACGACGTCTCCGACCACCTCCCGCCCGCGATGCCTGCGCCAGCGCGAGATGTTCTCGTTCACCAGGATGCGGCGCACGAAGGGCTCAGGGTCGTCGGCGATCCGCCGCCAGACGCCGACGGCCTTGATCAACGCCGTCTGCACCAGGTCCTCGGCGTCGTGGTGGTTGCCCGTGAGGAGGTACGCCGACCGCAGCAACGCGGCGTACCGCCCTGCGACGAAGTCGTCGAAGGCGGCCTCGTCGCGGCGGTGGTCACGGCCGAGCACGTCGCCGCCTGAGTGCGAGCAGCGGCAGCCCGAGCGCGAGCACCGCCGCCGCCACGCCCGCGGCGACCACACGCGGTTCGTGGCCGACCGGGTCCGGGCGATCGGCGGTGGGCCGGGCCCAGAGGTCACCGGCGTAGTCCGGGAACATGCCGTAGCTCACCCGTTCCTCACGAACGAGCAGCCGTGGCTCGCCGGTGCGGACGTCGACGGCGTACGCCCCGGCCCGGCGGCTGTCGGTGCCGGGCACGAGCCCGCGCACGACGACGTGCTGCGGGTCCTGCCAGCCGAGCAGGTCGAGCACCTCGACGTCGACGCCGAGCGGCTCCAGGCGGGCGCGCTGCTGACCGACTGCTCCGACCAGGAGCTTCCGGACCGCTCCCCCGTCGGCGGCCTGCGGCAGCATCACCAGGCTGCTCGCGGTGGGGTCGAGCGTGCGCTCGAACGCGTCCCGATAACCCGTCAGCCGCACGACCCGGTCGAGCGCTGCCGACGGCCCGGATCGGAGCTCGAGGCGATGGGCCCGCAGGACCGCGAAGCCGTCAGCGGTCGGGGAGACCTCGTCCGGAGAGCCGAAGTACGACGTCAGCTCGACGACCCGGTCCGTGGCCGGGCGCCACACGAACGGCGACCGGGACGACGAGGACCAGCCGTCGCTGCGACGGTCGGTCACCACCCCGTAGCCGACGACCAGCTCGCCGTCGCCTCCCCACGCCAGCAGCTCGGGGACGACGCCGAGGTCACTGGGCAGCTCGTGGCGCAGGACCTCGCCGGTGACGGTGTCGCAGACTGCCACGCCGCCGACCCAGCCCGCGCGCTCCGGGTGCCTGGTCCAGTAGGCGACCTCCCGTCCGTCGGGCGCGAGCACCGGTGAGACGTCGCCGAGGACGTCCGCGGTGAGGTCGTAGAACGCGTCGGGCAGGTCGAGGAAGCGGTAGGTGCCCGTGCCGGCCGCGACCGCGACCACCCCCGTCATCGCGCCCCACCAGCCGTCGGAACGCTCCGCGCCGGCGAGCACCGCGATCGGACCGGGCGGGTGGTCGGCGGTGCCGTCGAGCCACCGGCTGGGGGTGACCAGCCTGCTCGGGATCGCGTCTCCCGACTCCTGCCCGGCGGGCGGGGCCGGTGCCCGGTCGAGCAGCTCGGTGCCGATCACCCCGGCCCCGACGACGAGAAGGATCACGGCCGCAGTCGCCAACGCGTTGGTGAGGCGGGTACGACGCTGCCGCCGGACACCGCGCCGCCAGAGGTCGTCCGGAACCGGCCCGGTGGCGACGTCGTCGGCGATCCGGGCGAGCTCGTCGCGTAGGTGGGTCATCATCCGTCCCCTCGTCGGGTCACTCTCTCACCCTGTTCACGCACGCCGCGCGCCGTTCGGAGGGGTGCCCGGCGGAGATTTCTTCGCCGAACGCTGCTCAGAGCAGGCTGCGGACCAGGAGGACGACCGCGGAGGCGCCGCACACCGTCAGCACACCCA
>JBQCEF010000344.1:0-7717 GCA_051960495.1 Nocardioides sp.
CGAGGCCGAGCTGGCCGAGCGGCTGGCTGCGTACCGACCCGAGCTCGAGGCGACGCCCGCGGCCCGGGAGACCGCGCGCTTCCTCCTGCTCCACCCGCCCCTGCCGCTGCTCGCCCGGGCGCCCTACGGGGCGCTGTCGGCGGCGGCGGTGAGCCTGCTGCCGCGGTGGGCCCGCCGCAAGCTGCTGCTGCCCTACCTGCCGGTGACGGAGGCCGTCGTGGTCCGCGGGGCCGGGGCGGCCGTCACCCGCACTATCCGGTGGGCGATGCGGCCGCCGGAGTGACCCGGCCCGGCCGCGACCGGTGCGCCACCAGGGCGGCCACGAAGCCGAGCGCCCCACTGCCGACCGAGACCCAGTAGCCGGCGGCCGACCCCGCGGCGTCGATCACGGTCCCCGCCACCAGGGCGCCCGGCGCGACGCCGGCGGTGATCCCCGTGCCGATCACGGCCATGCTCTCGGTCAGCCTCGCCACCGGCACGACCTCCTCCACCCAGGCCGTCATCGCGATCAGGGTGGGGGAGATGGCGAACCCGGCGACGAAGAGCACCGCGACCATGACGGGGAAGCCGCCGACCCAGGGCAGCGGGAGCATCGACAGGCCGAGCAGCAGCGCGCCGCCGCGGAACCGGCTCGCGGTGTGCGCACGCCAGGTGATGGTGCCGGTGACCACGCCCGAGAGCAGGCTGCCCAGCGCCCACACCGCGAGCAGCGGACCGCTCGCGGCCTTGGCACCGAGCTCTTCCGAGAACGCGACCGTCGCCACCTCCGTGGCCCCGAAGAGCGCCCCCATCGCCGCGGCGGCCGTGGCGAGCGGGCCGAGGGTCCGCCACGGCAGCGCGGGCCGCTCGGTGCGGACCGGGCTGCGCGGGTGCGGGGGTGGCTCGGTGCGGCGTTGCGCCACCAGCGCGAAGGTGCCGACCAGCGCGGCCAGCACCGCGACGGACAGGCCGGCGAGCGGATGCACACCGGTGGCGAGCAGGGTGACCACGGTGGGCCCCACCATGAAGACCGACTCGTCGACGACCGCCTCGAACGCGAAGGCGGTCTGCACCCAGGGCCGCTCCGGGACGATGTGGGACCACCGGGCGCGCACGCAGGACCCGATCTGCGGCTGTGCTGCACCGGCCAGCGCGGCGAAGCCGACCGCTGCGGGGGTGCCCCAGTCCCACTCGACGGCGACCATGAGCAGGGTCAGCGAGCCGGCGAACAGCAGCACCGCAGGCGGCAGCACGGCGCTCTGCCCGAGCCGGTCGAACAGCCGGCCCTGGACCACGGAGAAGACGGACGTGGCGATCACGAACGCGGCCGAGACCCCGCCGGCGGTCGCGTAGGACCCGGTCCTCGTCGAGACCAGCAGCACGACGCCGAGACTGACCATGGAGATCGGCAGGCGCGCCACGAGCCCGCTGAGCGAGAAGGCGAGGGCACCGGGCAGGGACAGCACCCGGCGGTAGCTGGTCATCATCGTGGCCGATCCTAGGTTGGGCCGATGTTCCTAGGATGGTCGCCATGACCCCGCCCGACACCGCGCCGTACGACGCCCTGCTGCTGGTCTCCTTCGGAGGGCCCGAGAAGCCCGAGGACGTCGTCCCCTTCCTGGAGAACGTCACCCGGGGTCGCGGGATCCCGCGGGAGCGGCTCGAGGAGGTCGGCGAGCACTACTTCCTCTTCGGGGGCAAGAGCCCCATCAACGACCAGAACCGTGAGCTGATCGCCGCGATCCAGGAGGACCTCCGGTCCAACGGGATCGACCTGCCGGTCTACTGGGGCAACCGCAACTGGGATCCCTACCTGGCCGACACGCTGCGCCAGATGGAGGCCGACGGCATCCGGCGTGCGGCCTGCCTGGTCACCAGCGCCTACTCGTCCTACTCCGGCTGCCGGCAGTACCGCGAGAACCTCGCCGACGCCGTCGCGGAGGTGGGTGCGGGGGCGCCACAGTTGGACCGGCTGCGGCACTACTTCAACCACCCCGGCTTCGTCGAGCCGATGGTCGACGCCACCCTGGCCGCGCTGGCGGACCTCGGCGACGAGGACCGGCACGACGCCCACCTGCTGTTCGTGACCCACTCGATCCCCGCCGCGATGAACGACGCGAGCGGGGCCGAGGGCGGCGCCTACGTCGCGCAGCACCTCAGCGTGATGGACGAGATCGTCGAGCGGGTCCGGCAGGAGACCGCCATGCGCTACCCCCACGAGCTCGTCTACTGCTCACGCTCGGGCCCCCCGCACGTGCCGTGGCTCGAGCCGGACGTCAACGACCGGATGGAGGAGCTCGCCGAGGAGGGCACGGGGGCGGTGGTGGTGGTGCCCATCGGCTTCGTCTCCGACCACATGGAGGTCATCTACGACCTCGACACCGAGGCCGCCGCGACCGCCGAGAAGCTCGGCATCGCGTTCGCCCGGGCCGCGACCGCGGGGGGCGACCCCCGGTTCGTGGCGATGGTCCGCGACCTGGTCGTCGAGCGCGCCGCCGTCGAGCGTGGGCTGGAGGTGCGTCGCCACGCGGTCGGCTCCCGCCCGGCGTCGTGGGACGTCTGCCCGGCCGGGTGCTGCGCCAATGCCCGCGGTCTGCGCCCCGCCCTGTGCGGGAAGGACTGACGGCGTGGCCGACGCCCAGCAGCTGGCGCAGGTCGCCCGGACCGTCGCCCTCGAGGCGGCCGCGCTGGTGGCGCAGCGGCGCCGTGCCGGGGTGAGCGTCGCGGCCACGAAGTCCAGCCCGGTCGACGTGGTGACCGAGGCCGACCGGGCCGCGGAGGAGCTGATCCACCGCCGGCTGCTCGCGGAGCGCCCCGACGACGGGTTCGTCGGCGAGGAGGGTGGCGGCACGGCGTCGTCGAGCGGGATCACGTGGGTGGTCGACCCGATCGACGGCACCGTCAACTTCCTCTACGGCCTCCCGCAGTACGCCGTCTCGATCGCGGCACGTGACGGGGACGGGGTCGTCGCGGGCGTGGTCGTCGACGTCGCCAAGGGGGAGTGCTTCACCGCGACCCGCGGGGGAGGCGCCTGGCTCGGCGACGACCGGCTGAGCGTGCGCGCCGACGCCGTGGCCGGTCGCCAGCTGGTGGCGACGGGGTTCCACTACGAGCAGGAGGTCCGCTCGCTGCAGGCCCGGGCCGCGGCCGCGCTGCTCCCGCAGGTCCGAGACATCCGCCGCCTGGGGTCGGCGGCGCTGGACCTGTGCGCCCTGGCCGCCGGACGGCTCGACGCCTACGTCGAGGAGGGGCTCAACGAGTGGGACCTGGCCGCAGGAGGACTCGTAGCCAGCGAGGCCGGGGCGCGCGTCGAGGTGCACGCCGGGGTGGGCGGCAAGGACTGCGTCCTGGCGGCGCCGGCCGGCGACTTCGACGCGTTCTGCGAGCTCGTGCGGTCGTGCGGGTTCCTGCGGGAATAGCCGGGCACCGTGTCCCGTTGCGATCCGTGCGGATGTGAGCCTGACGACAGCATCTGGAATCGCCGTGCAAAGCGGGGCGGTCATGGTGCACAATCCGCCACGCACCCACACGGCGCGCGACGCGTGACCTGAAGATGAACCACGGGGCCCCAGGAGAGGCACATGGCAACTGACTACGACGCTCCTCGCAAGAACGAGGAGGACCAGAGCGAAGAGAGCCTCGAGGAGCTCAAGGCTCGTCGCCACGACAAGAACTCCGGCAAGGTCGACGAGGACGAGGCCGAGGCCGCTGAGTCGTTCGAGCTCCCGGGTGCGGACCTGTCCCACGAGGAGCTCGCGGTGGAGGTCCGTCCGCGCCAGGAGGACGAGTTCACCTGCATGAGCTGCTTCCTGGTGCACCACCGCAGCCAGCTCGCCGACCCGAAGAAGATGATCTGCCGCGACTGCGCCTGAGCAGCCGACGAGCACCGAGCACAGCAAGAGGCCGACCCCGACGGGGCCGGCCTCTTCTCATGCGTCGGCGTGCCGAGGCCGGTCAGACCTCGACGTCGGCGAGGTTCGCCGGAAGGTGCCCGGTGGACCTGCGGTAGTACTCCGCCGCCTTGCGGGAGGCCAGCATCCGGGCGAGCCCGACGGCGACACCGCTGACCGTGGCCCAGGCGACCGCCTCGCCGATCGAGACGTCCGGGTGGGCGGGGTTCACCGGAGGCTGCTTGCCGGTCGCGACCTTCCAGGTCGTGGTGAGCGCCTTGCGCGCCGCGAACGTGGCACCCACTGTCGAGGCCAGACCCATCGCGGACCAAACCTTGGAACCTGCCACCACGTACTCCTTCGTCTCACGTCTCGTCTGCGCTCTGGTGCGCCAGTCTGCCAGCCGGAGCGGTACCCCGCACGGCGCGGTTCAGCCCTGCGGGGTGGAGACCGCCGACCGGAGGGCGGCCACGAGCCGGTCGGGCCGGCGACTCGACACCAGCCAGTAGGGCGCCGGGTCGGCAGGGTCCTGCACGGGGACCTGCACCGAGCCCTTCACGTAGGGCCGCAGCAGCAGGAAGGCCCGGGCGTCCGCGTCGACGCCGGCCAGCCGCCGGCTGCCCGCGGCGTCCAGGGCCACCGGGGCCCCGAGCAGCGAGACAGGGATCCGCGCGCGGCCGGCGCGGAACATCTGGTCGTGGACCGAGACGCGCGCGGCGCCGTACGACACGAACACCGCCGCCATGAGCACCGTCAGCGTCCCGGTCACCGTGAACGCGACCCAGGGCGGGGTGGCGACCAGGAACGCGAGCAGGACCGTCGCCATGAACATGGTCAGCAGGGCCCACCACCGCAGCGGGACGTGCAGCCGCTCGTCGTAGTCGACGGCCCGGGGGTTCGCGCTCACGGCGACAATCCTGACACCCGGGGGCGGTGCGCCACGAGAAGGGTCCGGCGACGGTCGGGATCATGATCGTTCGTCCGGGCGGGTACGGTTCCACCGGTGGGTCCGAGGCGACGCCCACCGGCAAGCCGGCAGGCCGAGTCCCGATCGAGGAGAAGCAGTGAAGTTCCGACGGAAGAAGACCGAGGGCGACGAGGTCGACGTCACGCCGGCCGAGGCGACCGCCGACCGCGAGCCCGCGGCGCCGGCCGACGCCGCGCGCGCCAACGGCCCGTGGGACGCGTCCGAGGTCGAGCTCGTCGAGGGGGCTCCCGGCAAGGTCGACCTCGGCAGCCTCGTCGTGACGCCGCGCGAGGGCGTCGAGCTGCAGCTGCAGGTCGACGAGCAGCACGGCCACGTGGTCGCGGTGCTCCTCGCCGGGCAGGACGGCGCCGTCGAGCTGCGCCCGTTCGCAGCCCCCCGCAACGGCGACATCTGGGACGACGTGAGGCACCAGATCGCGGCCGAGGTCAGCCGTCGCGGCGGCACCGCCACCGAGGCCGAGGGCCCGTGGGGGACCGAGCTGCGCGTCGTGGTCTCGGTCACGGCCCCGGACGGGCAGACCGGCACCCAGCCGTCCCGGGTGTTCGGGATCACGGGCCCGCGCTGGCTGCTGCGAGCCACGTTCTTCGGTCGCCCGGCCCTGGAGCCCGACGAGAACGGCGCCATCGAGTCAGCGCTGCGCGACGTCGTCGTCCGACGGGGCAGTGAGCCGTTCGCCCCGGGGGAGGCGCTCCCGCTGCGGATCCCTCCGGAGGCCACCCCGCGCCAGGCCTGACACGACTGCGCCGCCGGCCCCCGGCCTGGTTACGCTGGAGACATGTCAGAGGTGAGGGACCGGCTCCGCAGGGGGCTGAGCCGGTGGGCCAACGGCCAGGAGCAGGAGGCCGTCGAGCTCCGCAAAGACGTCGCGAAGGCGGGCTGCTGCCCGATCAGCGAGGCCGGGGACCGTCAGCGCGTCGAGATCCAGGGCAGCCTGCGCACCGTGACCCTGCGTCCGCGAGGCGGCGTGCCGGCACTCGAGGCCGAGCTGTTCGACGGGTCCGGGGTCATCACGGTGATCTGGCTGGGCCGGCGGCGGATCGCGGGGATCGAGCCCGGACGGCAGATCAAAGTCGTCGGCCGGATCGGCGCGCAGGACTTCCAGCGCGTCATGTTCAACCCCCGATACGAGCTGAGGTAGGCGTGCGGCACGAGGAGGCGACGGCCCCGGGCCACCCGGTGGCCGCGGAGACGGTCGAGTCGGTGGTGCGCGCCCAGCTCGCCAAGGCCCTCGGCGGCAAGCGCGGGATGCTCGAGGCCGCGGCCCCGACGATCGCGTTCACCGTCACCTACCTGAGCACCCAGGAGCTGCGGACCGCGCTCGTGGTCAGCGTCTCCGCGGCGCTCGTGCTGCTGCTGGTCCGGCTCGTGCAGCGCAGCACCCCGCAGTTCGTGATCAACAGTCTGGTCGGCATCGGGATCGGCGCGCTGTTCGCCTACCGCAGTGCCCAGGGCGGCGGGGACGCCTCCGACAACGCGCTGGCCTACTTCCTGCCGGGCCTGATCTACAACGCCGGCTACGCGGTGGTGATGACGCTGACCATCCTGGTCGGCTGGCCGATCGTCGGATTCATGGTCGGCAGCGTGGCGGGGGACCCGACGGCCTGGCACAAGGACGAGCAGATCGTGCGGCTGTGCCGCAACCTGACCTGGATGCTCGTGCTGCCGTGCGTGGTCCGCGTCGCGGTGCAGCTGCCCATCTACCTGGGCGGCCGGGCCGCCGACGACGCCGGCAGCTACATCGCCGCGCTGGGCATCAGCAAGATCGTGATGGGCTGGCCGCTGCAGCTGGCCGCGCTCGGCGGCATGGTCTGGCTGCTCGCGCGCAACCACACGCCGGTCGACCCCACGCACGAGCCCGAGCTGGCGTAGCCCGGCGCGGGTCAGCCGTGGTGCTGGCTCGGTGCGAGCAGGCTCTGCAGCTCCGACTCGGAGTCCGCGGCGGTGACGAACAGCAGCTCGTCACCGGACTCGATGGGCTGCTCGCTGCTGGGCGTGTAGACCTGCCCGTCGCGCAGGATCGTCACCAGCGAGCAGTTCTCCGGCCACGGGATCAGTCCGCACGGCTTGCCGACGTACGGCGAGTCCGCGGGCAGCGTCATCTCCACGAGGTTCGCGTTGCCCTGGCGGAACGTGAACAGCCGGACCAGGTCGCCGACCGTGACGGCCTCCTCGACGAGCGCCGACATGATGCGCGGGGTCGAGACGTTCACGTCGACGCCCCAGGCCTCGGTGAACAGCCACTCGTTGTTGGGGTGGTTGACCCGGGCGACGGTTCGGGGGACCGCGAACTCGGTCTTGGCCAGCAGGGAGGTGACCAGGTTGACCTTGTCGTCGCCGGTGGCGGCGATCACCACGTCACAGGTCTCCATCCGCGCCTCCTCGAGCGAGGAGAGCTCGCACGAGTCGGCGAGCAGCCACTCGGCGTCCGGCACGCGCTCCGGCTTCAGCGAGGCCGGGTCGCGGTCGATCAGCAGCACCTGGTGGCCGTTGCCGATGAGCTCGCGGGCGATCGAGCGGCCCACGGCGCCCGCCCCGGCGATGGCGACGCGCATCAGTCGTCCTCCGGTCCCTCGTTGAACACCTTGTAGACCCGGTCTGCGTTCTCCTCGCGCATCACCAGGTGCAGCAGGTCGCCCTCCTGGATCACGGACTCCCGGGTGGGGAGCATGCCCTCGCCGAGGCGGTCGATCCAGGCGATCCGGCTCCCGGACTGCTCCTGGAACTTCACCGTCCGCTGGCCGATCCAGGTGTCGTTGGCGGGGAGCTGGTCGAGCCGGATCGTCCCGGACGGGTCGCGGTAGTCGGGCTCGGCGCCGGCCGGCAGCAGCCGACGGAGGATCTGGTCGGAGGTCCACTTGAC
>JBQCEF010000345.1:0-7350 GCA_051960495.1 Nocardioides sp.
CTGAAGTTGGTCGGCCCGGCCTGGATCGAGGGCGGGGTCTCGAGCTGACGCTCAGCGCGGATCTGCGCCCACTGGTGCGCGAACCGCTCGGCGAACCGGTCGTCGGACCGCTGTCGCTGCGAGTCGCGGAGCCT
This sequence comes from Nocardioides sp., assembly GCA_051960495.1. Taxonomy (GTDB): domain Bacteria; phylum Actinomycetota; class Actinomycetes; order Propionibacteriales; family Nocardioidaceae; genus Nocardioides_B. The sequence continues at coordinate 135 of JBQCEF010000345.1, forward strand.
GTTGAGCCGGCTCGTCATCCGGTTGCCCACACCCATGGGGCCAATCTAGGGGAGCGACCCTGACCGTGCGGGGATGAGCGTGCGCAGCAGCGCGTACGCCGCCTCCGGGTGCTCGGCGGCCAGCAGGCCGGCCGGCGCGAGGACGTAGTCGTGGTCGACGACCGCGCGCGGCGACTCCGGGAGCTGCCAGCCGGCGCCGGCGTCGAGGTGCCGCGCGAGCACGTCCTCGGCGCGGTCGGCGTGGTGGCGCAGCACTCCCCCGGAGCCGACCATCAGCGCGACCTCGCGCAGGTCCTTGCCGGAGCGTTCGACGACGCGCCCGTCGGGGCCGAACACCACCTGGGAGCGGCCGGCGTGCCGGCGCAGCGCGATCGCCACCGCCGCGGCGGCGATGTCGAGGTCGGCCTCGACACCGGCCTGGTCGTCGGGGAGGTACGACGGGTCCGCCTGCCGGATCGCCGCCGGCTCATCGAGCGAGGGGTCGGCCAGTCCCGCCGCAATCCCCTCGGCGACGGTGGTGACCGCGCTCCAGCGCATCCCGAGGTCGCCCTCGACGGTCCGCGTCACCGGCACGGTCGCGACCACCTCCCGGGACAGCCCGAACTCCTCCGGGTCGACCTCGACGACGGAGTGCACGTCGGTCGTCGCGCCCCCGACGTCGACCACGACCACGTCCCCGGCGCCGGGGCGCTCCTCGTCGAGCCCGTGCGCGAGCAGCTCGACGGCGGTGAGCACCACGTCTGGCGTCGCCCCGCGCACCATCGCGGGGAAGTCCTTGCCGGTGACCGCGTCGGGCCGTGCCGAGAGGTGCTTGCCGCCGATCACGTGGCGCAGGAACATCTCCCGGATCGCGGCCCGCGCCGACTCCGGGGCGAGCACCCCGATCCGCGGCACGACGTTGTCGGCGAGGACGTACGGCGTCCCGGAGCGGCCGAGCAGCGCGGCGACGTCGTCCTGCGCGTCGATGTTGCCCGCGACCACCACCGGCCCGGGCCAGCGCGCCCCGGCCAGGGCCGCGGCACACCCGAGCAGCACCTCGCTGTTGCCGCCGTCGGTACCGCCGACGAGCAGCACCACGTCGGGCCGGTCCGCGCGCAGCGCCGCGAGGCCCTCGTGGGTGAGCCCGCCGGACCACACGTGCACCACCCGGCCGCCGCTGGACAGCGCGACCCGGCGGCCGGCCTCGGCGGTGACGAGCTCCTCGTTGCCGACCACGGCGATCCGCAGGCCGCCTCCGGCCGACGAGCAGGCCAGGACGTCGGCCTCGGGGGCGTCGGGGACCTGCGCGGCGAGCTGGGCGCGACAGGCGTCCCAGCCGTCGAGGACGTCGCCCTCGATCGTGGTGCGGTGGCTCGCCGTCGCCAGCAGCCGGCCGGCCGCCACGTCGACGAGCGCGGCCTTGGTGAACGTGGACCCGAAGTCCACGCACGCCACCAGCCTCCCCTCGGTGGTTGAGGAGCGAGCCTGCGAGCCCCGGGGGGTTGAGGAGCGAGCCTGCGAGCGTCTCGAAACCCCCGCATCGGTGGTGGTTTCGAGACGGCCTCGTGCCTCGGCCTCCTCAACCACCGGCGCGCCTCGTGCCTCGGCCTCCTCAACCACCGGATCGCGCTTGTCAGCCACCGAGGGACCGGTCGAGGTCGGCCAGCAGGTCCTCGGCCGTCTCGATCCCGACCGAGAGCCGGATCAGGTCGGCCGGCACCTCCAGGGCGGTACCGGCGACCGAGGCGTGGGTCATCCGGCCCGGGTGCTCGATCAGCGACTCGACGCCGCCGAGCGACTCCCCGAGCGTGAACACCTCCGCCCGCTCGCACACCGCGAGCGCCGCGGACTCCCCGCCCTTGACGCGGAACGAGACGATCCCGCCGTACCGCTTCATCTGCCGGCTCGCGACCTCGTGCCCCGGGTGCTCGGGCAGCCCGGGGTAGATGACCTGCTCGACGGCGTCGTGGCCGGCGAGGAACTCCACGACCTTCTCGGCGTTGTCGCAGTGCCGGTCCATCCGCAGCGCCAGCGTCTTCAGGCCGCGCAGCGTGAGCCAGGCGTCGAACGGCCCGGCGACCGCGCCGATGGAGTTCTGGTGGAAGGCGATCTTGTCGGCGAGGTCGAGGTCGCGGACGACGAGCGCGCCGCCGACCACGTCGGAGTGCCCGCCGCAGTACTTCGTCGTCGAGTGCACGACCACGTCGGCGCCGAGCGTGAGCGGCTGCTGGAGGTAGGGCGAGGCGAACGTGTTGTCGACGACGAGGACGGCGCCGGCGTCGTGGGCGACCGCCGCGACCGCCTCGATGTCGCCGATGTTGAGCAGCGGGTTGGTCGGCGTCTCCATCCAGACGACCTTGGTCTCCGGGCGGATCGCGGCCCGGATCGCGTCGACGTCGGAGACCGGCGCGGCCGTGTGGGGCAGCCCCCACGGCTCCTCCACCTTCGCGAACAGGCGGTAGGTGCCGCCGTACGCGTCGTTCGGGACGACCACGTGGTCGCCGGGCCGGCACAGCGCCTGCAGCAGGGTGTGCTCGGCGGCGAGCCCGCTGGCGAACGCGAAGCCGCGCTCCCCCTCCTCGAGCGCCGCGAGGTTGCCCTCCAGCGCGGTCCGGGTGGGGTTCGCGGAGCGGGAGTACTCGTAGCCGCCGCGCATCCCGCCGACGCCGTCCTGCTTGTAGGTGCTGGTGGCGTAGATCGGCGGGATCACCGCGCCCGTCATCGCGTCGGGCTCGTAGCCGGCGTGGATCGCACGCGTCTCGAACCCGGACTTGTGGCTGTGCTCGCGGGAGGACTCAGTCATGCCGGCGAGCCTATCCACCGGCCGGCCCCGGGCCGCTCCCGGTCGCCGGTGACCTGACCCCTGGACAGTCCCGAACCGAAGGGCCACGCTGACCCAAGGGAGAGCGCGCCTTCGGGCGGGAGGGAGCGAGATGGAGCGTACGACGCAGCCGGTGGCGGACCGGCTCGGTGAGGCCTACGTCGAGGCGGTCGTGTCCGGCGACGCCGACCGGATCCGCGGCCTGCTCACCGACGACGTGGACTTCCGTGCCGTCACCCCTCGGCGTGCGTGGGAGGCCACCACTCCGGACGACGTCCTCGACATCGTGCTCGGGCACTGGTTCCCCGCGGCGGACGGTCCGCGGGAGCTGGTCAAGACCTCCCACGACATGTTCGCGGACCGGGAACGCGTCGACTACCGGATGCTCGTGCACGGCACCGAGGGCGACACCCTGGTGGAGCAGACCGCCTACTACTCGGTGCGCGACGGGCGGATCGGCTGGATGCGGATCGCCTGCTCGGGGTTCCGACCGGTCGACGCGGACTGATCCCGCCGGTCTGCTGCCGCCCGGGAAGGATCCGGCAGTCCGCGGCGTTGTGCACGACGAACCTCCCGTGAGACCCGACCGAGGAGCCGCCGTGCTGTTCAACCGCCACAAGACCGAGCTGCCCACGCCCGACCAGGCCCTGGCCGGCCGGACCGAGCAGTGGTTCACCCTCGCCGAGCGGCACCTGGTCCTCGACGCCCCGCTGGTGACCCCCGAGTCGGAGATCCCCGAGGGCTACGAGGTCGCGGTGTTCGGGCTCGGCTGCTTCTGGGGCGCCGAGGAGGTGTTCTGGCGGATCCCGGGCGTCTGGTCGACGTCGGTGGGCTACGCCGGCGGATCGACCCCGCACCCGTCGTACGAGCAGGTCTGCGCGGGCCAGACCGGCCACACCGAGGCCGTGCGCGTGGTCTACGACCCGGCGAAGGTCGGGTACGACGAGCTCGTGAAGGCGTTCTTCACCGTGCACGACCCGACCCAGGGGATGCGGCAGGGCAACGACATCGGCACGCAGTACCGCTCCGCGATCTACTACACGACGCCGGAGCAGGCCGAGATCGCCGAGCGGCTGCGCGCGGCGTACGACCCGGTGGTGCGCGAGCGCGGCTACGGCCCGATCACGACCGAGATCAAGCCGGCGCCGACGTACTACTACGCCGAGGACTACCACCAGCAGTACCTCGCGAAGAACCCCAACGGCTACCGCTGCCACTCGGCGACGGGCATCCCGTTCCCTGAGGGCGTGTAGAGACACCAGGCAGTCGCGGGCAGTCGCGGCTCAGGTGAGCCGCCGCGACGACCGATGCCGATGAGCGGTCGCGCGACCGTGCCGCAGACGCGGATCAGACGAGTACGACGAGGGCCACGAGGGCGACAGCCGCGACAACAGCGACCCAGGTGACGATGCGACGCGTTCGGTAAGACCAGCGCGCGCGGCCGGGCCCCGTGGGTGGCCGCCGGTTCAATCCTGGCTGGTAGCCGTGTGCTGACGGCGGCGGTGGCGGCGGCAGCGACGGCATCGACATTCCAAGCACTGTACGCAGTACGAGGACTGTGCGCACGCATTCTGGTCGAGCGCTCTGACAGCCAGGCGCTGAGCACCAACTCACTACGCCGACGGCCCGGCCAGCAGTACCTCGCCAAGAACCCCAACGGCTACCGCTGCCACTCGGCGACGGGCATCCCGTTCCCTGCTGACGCCTGAGCAAGGGATCCGTCAACCGCCCGTCGAGGGCCTGGCCGCTGCCACACTGGCGCCATGAACGCGATCCGGATCGAGCGCGTCGACGAGCGCACCTCCGGCTGGGAGAACCCCCAGCCTCGGTTCAGGGTGTACCTGCACGAGAGCGGTGCCGACTCGACTCGAGGGGCGACGGCCACGTACGACGTGACGGGTGCCGACGTCCTGCAGGTGATCGACTGGGCGCAGAAGCAGGCGGGTGACTCGCGCACCTACGCCGTCGCCCTCGTGTACGACGACGAAGCGACGGAGCAACGCAACCCCGGCTTCGGACGCGGCCTCGTGTGGCTGGTGGGCGGCGACGGCAACGACACCCCCCTCGACGCGCTGGAGGCAGACCGGCAACGTCGCATGCTCCAGCGTCGTGCCGACCCGGTCCGCATTCCGGTCGCGGACCAGATGCCCCTGGCCCCCGACGACCCCAGCTTCGACGGCTCGGCCGGCGGCTGAGGGTTGCTAGCCTCACCCGATGCCTGTTGAGGAGCCGTCCGCGCCCGAGAAGCTTCCCGTGATCACGCTCTGCGGCTCCATGCGGTTCGCCGACGAGTTCGAGCGTCTCGCCGTCGAGCTGACGCTCGCCGGGCACGTCGTGCTGACCCCGACCGCCCTGGATCCGGCCACGGAGCTCAGCACGGCGGAACGCGCACGACTCGGCCGGATCCACCTGCAGAAGGTCGCGATGGCGGACGAGGTCCTCGTGGTCAACGTGGGCGGCTACGTCGGGGAGAGCACCCGCCGCGAGATCGAGCACGCGCGCTCGCGCGGGGTGTCCGTGAGCTATCTGGAGCCACAGGCGCCCGACCTCCCCGCCGATGCCCGACCGTCGGCGTAGCCTGCGGGCGTGATCACCTCGGGCCTCGTCAACGTCTTCACCCACGACATCGAAGCGGCACTGGCCTTCTACCAGGGCGTGCTGAAGCTTCCCGAGTCGTTCCGGACCCCACGGGAGGGGACGCCCGAGCACGTCGAGATGACCGCGGGCGGCTTCGTTCTCGCCCTCAGCACCGCGGAGGCGGCTCAGCGGGTGCACGGGCTGGCCGCCGAGCCGGGACGCCCCGCGATGTCGCTCGTGTTCTGGGTCGATGACGTCGACGCCGCCTTCGACGCGGCCATCGCCGCCGGAGCACCGGCCGTCACAGCTCCGCACGACGCCGGGAACGACAACCGCAACGCCGTCGTCCGGGGGCCCGACGGCACCCTCGTCGAGCTCGTCGCCAAGCGGGCATGAGCGAGCTGAGCGTGCCCAGTGGCGCGGATGTCCCACCCGACAGCTTCGTCACCCTCGACGGCGTCCGCTTCCACTACCTGGACTGGGGCGGCGACGGCGAGCCCGTGCTGCTGCTGGCCGGCCTCGGCTGCACCGCCCACATCTTCACCGAGCTCGCACCGCACCTGACCGACCGGTTCCGGGTGCTCGCCCTGACCCGGCGCGGGCACGGCCTGACCGGTCGGGCGGACAGCGGTTACGCGCTCACCGACGGCGCCGAGGACGCACGGCGGCTGCTCGACGAGCTCGACATCGAGCGAGCCCACCTGGTGGGTCACTCGATGGGAGGCGGCGAGGTGTCCGCACTCGCCGCTCGCCATCCCGATCGCGTGGGCAGCGTGGTCTACCTCGACGGCGCCTACGACTGGGCCGACGGCCCCCAGGACACCGAGGCGAGCGCTCCGGAGGATCCGGACCGGTTCGCGTCGTACGATGTTTTCGCCGGCTACGTCCGCTCGCTCAGCCCCGACTTCGAGCGGATCTGGGGACCCGCCTTCGACGCCATGTGCCGCACGCTCGTGGACACCCACTCGGACGGGTCTGTGACCGAGAAGCACACGCACGCCGCGATGGCGCCGTACGTGGAGGCCGTGCAGGCGTTCCGGCATCCCTATGCGGAGATCACCGCGCCCGCGTTCGCGCTCTACGCCGTCGGTGACCGGTGGCAGGGGCAGGCCGCGACGTGGCATGCCGCCAGTCGGGACCGCTTCCTCGCCGACACCGTCGACGGCCGGGTCGTCGAGATCGACGACGCGAGCCACTACCTGTTCCTCGACCGCCGCGAGGAGGTGCTCGCCGCGATGCGGACGTTCCTCGGCTGACCGTGTCGATTCCGCCGCTCGCCGTTCGTCAGTAGGTTGACGCGGACACGTGGTCCGCCCGGCAAGGAGGAGCAGACATGGCCGAGTACCTCATCTACTTCAACCAGCAGTGGGTCGGCGACCACACCGCGGAGTGGTTCGCCTCGCGCGCGCCGCTCGCCATGGCGGTGGTGAACGAGATGAAGGACGCGGGCGTCTACGTGTTCGCCGGCGGGCTCGAGGAGGACGGCCCCGCCTACAGCGCCGATGCGACCAGCGGCGACGTGGTCGTCACCGACGGACCGTTCGTGGAGACCGCGGAGGTCCTCGGCGGGCTCACCGTCGTGGAGGTGCCCGACGACGAGACCGCGAAGATGTGGGCCGGCAAGGTCGCGGTGGCGTGCGGCTGGCCGCAGGAGGTCCGCCGGTTCGGGCGGCAGCCTGAGCTCTGATCACGCCGCAGCCAGCCGGTTGCGCCGTAGCGGGGTCGATCGCCGGCACCGGGTGCCGGGGATCGACCCCGTTGGCGCGTCCGGGCCGTAACGTGGCCGGGCCTCCCTCGGTGGCGGAGACGTGCTCCGCCGTCTGGTCGCCCTCGTCGTCC
>JBQCEF010000346.1:0-5386 GCA_051960495.1 Nocardioides sp.
CCGGCGTCGCCGCGACCGGACACCCCCAGCGCGTGGCCGACCAGATGGCGGCCTTCGGCATCGTGGCGCGGGTGTACGACGGGGCCCACGTCGAGCCCACCGACGAGAGCCTGCAGGCCGCCGTCGACGCGGCCCGCGACTCCGGCCCCTGGGACGCGTTCGTGGCGGTCGGGGGCGGCTCGGCGATCGACACCGCCAAGGCCGTGAACCTGCTGACCACCAACCCCGGAGAGCTGATGGACTACGTCAATGTGCCGGTGGGGAAGGGGGCCGCCCCGGTCAACCCGCTGGCACCGCTGGTCGCCGTGCCCACCACCACCGGCACCGGCAGCGAGAGCACCACCATCTGCGTGCTCGACGTGCTCGCCCAGAAGGTGAAGACCGGGATCAGCCACCCCCGGCTGCGTCCGACGCTCGCCGTCGTCGACCCGCTGCTGACCCGCACCCAGCCCGCGGGAGTCACCGCCGCCTGCGGCATGGACATCCTGTGCCACGCGCTGGTGAGCTGGACCGCCCGCCCGTACACCTCCTTCGAGCACAAGACGCCCGAGCGGCGGGTCCCCTACTGCGGATCGAACCCGATCGCCGACATGTGGTCCGAGCGGGCCATGGGCCTGCTCGCCGGGTCGTTCCGCACCGCGGTCCACCACGGGGACGACGAGGCCGCCCGCGGGGAGATGGCGCTCGCCGCCACGTTCGCCGGGATGGGCTTCGGCAACGCCGGCGTGCACATCCCGCACGCGAACGCCTACCCGGTGGCCGGTCGGGTGCGCGACTTCCACCCGGCCGGCTACCCCGACGACCACCCGATGGTGCCGCACGGCATGGCGGTCGCGCTGACCGCGCCGGCGGCGTTCCGGTTCACCTTCGACGCCGACCCCGAACGGCACGTCCGGGCCGCCGAGATGCTCGCGCCCGGTGCGGACCGGCCCGACGACCTGCGCGACTTCCTCCCGCGCGTGCTGGTGGACCTGATGCGCGACATCGGTCTGCCCAACGGGCTCGCAGCCGTCGGCTACGGCGACGGCGACGTGCCGGACCTCGTCGAGGGGACGCTGAAGCAGCAGCGGCTCCTCGCCACCGCCCCCCGCGAGGTCACCGAGGACGACGCCGCCGCGATCCTGCGCGACTCGCTGGAGCTGTGGTGAGTCCGGTCAGCGAGGCCACCGACCTGCTCGCCGCGCTGCAGCGGGCGGGCGTGGCCGACGCCGACGGGTCGTCGCTGACCCGGGCGCTCTACTCGAGCGACGCCTCGCTGTACCGGGTGCCGCCCCAGGTGGTGGTCCGGCCGCGCCACGTCGACGAGGTGCTGGCGGCGCTCGACGTCGCCCGGAGCGCAGGCGTGCCGCTCACCATGCGGGGAGCCGGCACCTCCATCGCGGGCAACGCCGTCGGACCGGGCATCGTCGTGGACTCCGCCAAGCACCTCAACCGGGTGCTCGAGGTGGACCCCGAGGCGGGCACCGCCCGGGTCGAGCCGGGCGCGGTGCACGCCGCCCTGCAGCGCGCCGCCGCGCCGCACGGGCTGCGGTTCGGCCCGGACCCGTCGACCCACACCCGCTGCACCATCGGCGGGATGATCGGCAACAACGCCTGCGGTTCGCGCGCCCTCGGCTACGGCCGGACCTCCGACAACGTCGTCGACCTCGACGTGGTGACCGGCACGGGCGAGCGCTTGCGGGCCGGGTCCGCGAGGGCAGGCGGAGCGGCGTACGACGCCCTCGCGGGGCTGGTCGACGCGCACCTGGCCACCGTCCGCACCGAGCTGGGACGGTTCCCGCGGCAGGTATCCGGCTACGCGCTCGAGCACCTGCTGCCCGAGAACGGCCGCCGGCTCGACAGGTTCCTGGTCGGCAGCGAGGGCACCCTCGCCGTGGTCCTCGGTGCCACCGTGCGACTGGTCCGCGACGCCCCGGTGCGCGTGCTCGCGGTGCTCGGCTACCCGGACATGTTCGAGGCGGCGGATGCCGTCCCGGGGCTGCTGCACCACCCACTGGTGGCGTGCGAGGGTCTCGACTCCCGCATCGTCGATGTCGTGCGCGAGCGGCGGGGGAGCGCGCCCGACCTGCCGCGCGGCGCCGGCTGGCTGTTCGCGGAGGTGACCGGGGACACCGAGGCCGAGGCGCTCGCCCGCGCGCAAGCGGTGGTCGCCGACTCGGGGGCGCTCGACAGCACGATCGTGACCGACCCGGCGCACGCCGCGGCGCTGTGGCGGATCCGCGAGGACGGCGCGGGGCTGGCGGCGATCAGCCTGGGCCGGCCCGCGCACGCGGGGTGGGAGGACGCGGCGGTCCCGCCGGACCGGCTCGGCGGCTACCTGCGCGACTTCGACGCGCTGCTGCGCACCCACGGCTTCGACGGCGTGCCCTACGGCCACTTCGGGGACGGCTGCGTGCACGTCCGGATCGACTTCGAGCTGCGCCGGCAGCAGGGCCGCGCCGAGTTCCGGGAGTTCCTGCTCGAGGCCGGGCGGCTGGTGGCGTCGTACGGCGGCAGCATGTCCGGCGAGTACGGCGACGGCCGGGCCCGCTCCGAGCTGCTGCCGCTGATGTACTCCGCCGAGGTGCTGGACCTGTTCGGGCAGGCGAAGGCGGCCCTCGACCCCGACGACGTGCTCAACCCCGGCGTGCTGGTCGACCCGCGGCCCGCGGACGCCGACCTGCGTCTGGCGGCCGCCCTGCGCGAGCCCCGGCGGTCGCTGCGGTGGGCGCACGACAGCGGGTCGGTGGTGGGCGCGGTCCACCGGTGCACCGGGGTCGGCAAGTGCGTCGCCACCGGCGCGGCCGGCGTGATGTGCCCCTCCTACCAGGCGACCCGGGACGAGAAGGACTCCACGCGCGGGCGTGCGCGGGTCCTGCAGGAGATGGTCAACGGCACGCTGGTGCGCGACGGCTGGGCGACGGCCGAGGTGCACGAGGCGCTGGACCTGTGCCTGTCGTGCAAGGGCTGCGCGTCGGACTGCCCGACGGGCGTGGACATGGCGACCTACAAGGCCGAGGCGCTGCACCAGCGCTACCGGCACCGGGTCCGGCCGCGAAGCCACTACGCGCTCGGCCGGCTGCCACGGTGGCTGCGGCTGGGGCGGCCGCTGGCGGGGCTCTCGGGCCGCGCGCTCGGCGTACCGGCGCTGCAGCGGCTCGCGAAGGCCGCCGCCGGGGTCGACTCCCGACGCAGCATCCCGGTGCCCGCGTCGGAGTCCCTGCGCTCCTGGGCCCGCGCGACGTCATACGCACGCAGGGCCACCGAGCACGGGACGGGCGACGTCCCCGACGTGGTGGTGTGGGGCGACACCTTCACCGACCACTTCACCCCCGAGAGCGCCCGGGCCGCGGTCCGGGTCCTCGAACGTGCCGGGCTGCGCGTCGGGGTGGTTGCCGAGGACGCGTGCTGCGCATTGACGTGGATCAGCACCGGCCAGCTCGACGCGGCGCGCAGGATCCTGGGCGGCACGGTGGCGACGCTGCACCGGTACGCCGAGGCCGGCATCCCCGTGCTCGCCCTGGAGCCGTCCTGCCTCGCCGCGCTGCGCTCCGACGCGATCGAGCTGCTCGACGACCCCCGGGTCGCCGCCGTGGCGGCCAACACCAGGACGCTCGCGGAGCTGCTCTCGGGACTCCCGGACTGGTCGCCGCCGGACCTGTCCGGCACCGAGGTGCTCGTCCAGCCGCACTGCCACCACGCCAGCGTGCTCGGTTGGGAGGCCGACGCCCGGCTGCTCGCCCGCACGGGCGCGACGGTCACCCGCGTCGACGGGTGCTGCGGCCTGGCCGGCAACTTCGGCGTCGAGCGCGGCCACTACGAGGTGTCCGTCGCGGTCGCGGAGACCCACCTGCTCCCGGCCGTCCGTGCGGCGGCGCCGGGGACCGTCGTGCTCGCCGACGGCTTCTCCTGCCGGACCCAGCTCGAGGACCTCGCCGCAGTAGGATCGATCCACCTCGCGGAGCTGCTCGACCGGGCCGGGACCGGCGCCGCGGGGGCGAGCGGCACGGAGGTCTCGGCACCGCGCTGAGGGGACCGGTTCACCCATACCGCATCGGGCCGGGGCCCGTTTTGACCCTGCTCCGGCGAGCCGGGAATCTTTTTCTTCGTGCCTGGGACACCCAGGCCATCATGCGTGCTCCAGCGAGTCGCGTGGCTTCGCGACCAGCGTTCGTGAGCCTCTCACCGACGATTTCGTCCGGTGCTGGGCTGCGGACCGGGCGACACGCCCGACCGCGGGGGAGCGCTCGCGAAGCAGCATCGAACCAAGTCAGTACTCACAAGCGAAGGGGAACCACGCGGTGCCCACCATCCAGCAGTAGGTCCGCAAGGGCCGCCAGGACAAGGTGTCGAAGAACAAGACGCCCGCCCTCAAGGGCTCGCCCCAGCGGCGTGGCGTTTGCACGCGTGTCTACACGACCACCCCGAAGAAGCCGAACTCCGCGCTGCGCAAGGTCGCCCGTGTCCGCCTCTCCAGCGGCATCGAGGTCACGGCCTACATCCCCGGCGTCGGCCACAACCTCCAGGAGCACTCGATCGTGCTCGTCCGCGGCGGTCGTGTGAAGGACCTCCCCGGTGTTCGCTACAAGATCATCCGCGGTTCGCTCGACACCCAGGGCGTGAAGAACCGCAAGCAGGCTCGCAGCCGCTACGGCGCGAAGAAGGAGAAGAGCTGATGCCGCGCAAGGGTCCCGCCCCGAAGCGACCGCTCGACATCGACCCGGTGTACGGAAGCCAGGTCGTCACCCAGCTGGTCAGCAAGGTCCTCAAGGACGGCAAGAAGCAGACCGCGCAGCGGATCGTCTACAGCGCCCTCGAGGGCTGCCGCGAGAAGACCGGTACCGACCCGGTCGCCACGCTCAAGCGTGCGCTCGACAACGTCCGGCCCTCGCTCGAGGTCCGCAGCCGCCGTGTCGGTGGCGCGACCTACCAGGTCCCGGTCGAGGTGCGCGCCCCCCGGCAGACCACGCTGGCCCAGCGCTGGCTGGTCGGCTTCGCGCAGCAGCGCCGCGAGAAGACCATGACCGAGCGTCTGATGAACGAGATCCTGGACGCGTCCAACGGTCTCGGTGCCGCGGTCAAGCGCCGCGAGGACATGCACAAGATGGCGGAGTCCAACCGCGCCTTCGCCCACTACCGCTGGTGAACTAGCCGGCGCGCCGAGCGGCCGGTCGCCCCACGAGGGCGGGTCGCAGGCGTGCCGAGCCGCCAGCGGTATCCACCGCACGAATCCCGAGTCCCGAGGGGAAGCCAACCGACGTGGCTGTCGACATCACCACTGACCTCAACAAGGTCCGCAACATCGGCATCATGGCGCACATCGACGCCGGCAAGACCACCACCACCGAGCGGATCCTGTTCTACACCGGCATCACCTACAAGATCGGTGAGGTCCACGAGGGCGCTG
>JBQCEF010000347.1:0-10370 GCA_051960495.1 Nocardioides sp.
TCCCTGGCCCGCGCCCTGAGCGCCGGCCCCGAACTGTGGGTCGCCGGTCTTGCGTTCGCCGCCTACCCCGCTCTGCGCCCGTTCAGTGACGAGGTCTCCCGCGCTGGCGCGCTCGCCTTCGCCTCCCCGCGCTGGATCATCGCGCACACCTTCGGGATCGCCGCGTTCACCTTGCTCGCCCTCGGCCTGTTTCGGCTCACCGAGGCGGTGACCAGCAACCGCAGCCGCGCCCGCACCGGCCTGGCGCTCGCCTGGATCGGCACCGGCCTGACCCTGCCGTACTACGGAGCCGAAGTCTTCGGCCTCCACGCCGCCGGCCAGCAGGCCCTGGCGGGCGGAAGCATCAGCCAGTTCGACGACCTCACCCGCAACATCCGCTGGGAAGCCGGCATCTACTTCATCCTGCTCGGCCTACTGGTGCTGGCCATCGGCGTCATCGTGCTCGCCACCGCAGTCTGGCGCGACATGTCCCGCCCCGCGCAGACCGTCTTGCCGCTCGCTGTGGCGGTGGCGTTGTACATCCCCCAATTCGCCGCCACCCAGCCGGTCCGCGTCGCCCACGGCGTACTCATGGCCGCCGGATGCATCCTGCTCTCCGTCGGTCTCACCGACCTGCGGCACCCCCGAGCCTGAACCCGTGAAGGACCCGACCCGATGCGCTCACCTCACGACACCCTCTCGATGAGCAACGTTGCTCTGCGCGGCCTCCTTGAAGCCGGCATCGTCGCCGCCCTCGCCCTATGGGGCTGGACCACAGCCGGCAGCACCCCCCAGCGTCTAGCGCTCGCGATCCTCGCCCCGCTGCTGGTGTTCGGGTTCTGGGGAGCCGTCGACTTCCGGTTCGCCGGACGACGCGCCGAGGCCCTGCGTCTGACCCAGGAACTGGCCGTAACCCTCCTGGCCGCAGCGGCACTGGACAGTGCCGGCCATCCCATGCTCGCCGTAATCCTGCTGGCCGTCAGCGTGGTCCACCACGCGGCGGTCTACATGCTCGGCGAGCGACTCCTCAAGCCACGAACCGCCTGACCCATGACATCGACGCCCCTCGCTACCCACGTCCCGAGCTCAACGCGACGCGTCGACCAGGCTGGGGCGGCACGCCTTCGCTGCAGGTCGCCATCTGCCCAGAAAGACGCCATCGAGCATCCACTGCAGCTACCGCCGGCTTGGGCATCCTCCGGGCGGGCATGGCCAGCAGGGCCGACGACCAGCAGACCTCCTGACCGCAACGTAGCCCACCGGAACCGCAAGCTCCGCACCGGCAAAGCACCACCCTGATAACCCAGCCGCTATTCCCAAATAGGAGTCCCCGTGATCGACCGAGACGCTGCCCCGACCACCTCAGCGGACGCCAGTGACAGCCAGAACAGAGCCGCCGCGAACGTTGAGCTCACCGCGGTTGGTCCCAGCAACTGGCGTCAGGTCGCCGAGCTGCGCGTGAGTCCCGACCAACAGACCTTCGTGACCGAGCCATGTCGCTATCTAGCTCTGTGCGCCTACGACAACGGCCCCTGGTACCCGCTCGCGATTACCTCCAATGGCACCGTCGTGGGTTTCGTGATGAGCGCTGTCGACCCCGACGACGGCAGCGCCTGGATCGGTGGCCTGCTCGTCGACCGCGACCACCAGGGACGCGGATACGGCCGCGCAGCTGTCATCGCGCTCGTCGAGCGCGCCCGCGCTGCGGGCCACATGAGCGTGGCACTCAGCTACCAGGCCACCAACGTGGCCGCCGCCAACCTGTACGCGTCGCTAGGGTTCGTCGAGACCGGCGAAACCGAGGACGACGAGCCGATCGCCCGACTGCGCCTAGGATGAGGGGGCCTGATGGTTGAGGGTGTTGATCACTCCGCCCGTCAATGTCCGGGCTCCTGGCCCCCGGGGCTATGGGCCCATTGTCGGGAAGGATCGGCGGAGAAGCCGGTAGCCCTGCGAGGAGGCGACCGGACGGCCGAGTCGGTCCGTGGCGCACGGCTGAGCAGAGCAGGTCGCTGACCCTCGGCGGCGCTCCTCCGCGATAGGAGTCGCAGGTTCCGGGCTCTAGGCGGTCTCTCGTTGAACCGAGCAAGACAGGCAGCCACAACGGCTCCTCGAGATGTCCCGATAGATCACCGGCCTAACAAGCAGTTGAGGTCGGTTGCTGAGCGCTGGCAGGCGGCTACTAGACGATTCCCCTAGGGCCGGCGTCTGGCCAGACTCGGTCCAGGTGATCGGCGGGCAGCTCTTCATGCGGCTGCCCACCGGTGGTTCTGGTGGGGCTCGCTATCGGTCTGCGGCCCGCCGGTCACCGTGACGAGGCGTGGCTCAAGAAGGGACTGCCCTGCTCGTAGTAGCAATGCCCACCTCGCCGTCCACATCGGATCGAGCAAAGGCGGGAGCCGCGCATGAAGCAACACTCTGAGCACGTGGTCATTGGGGTTGATCCTCACAAGCTGTCGGCCACGATCGAGGTCGTCGACCAGCATGAACAGCTACTCGGGTCGGGTCGGTTCACCACCGACCGGGCCGGCTACGCCGCGATGCGGATCTACGCGAAGAAGTGGCCACAGCGGGTGTGGGCGGTCGAGGGCAGCAGCGGCGCGGGTCGGCCGCTCGCGCAACGACTCCTCGAAGACGGCGAGCAGGTCGTCGACGTCCCCGCCAAGCTGGCCGCCCGAGTGCGGCTCTTCGATACTGGCCACAACCGCAAGACCGATGCCCACGACGCGCACGCGGTCGCCGCCGTGGCAGTGCGGACCAAGACCCTGCGGGTGCTGCAGCTCGACGGAGAACTCGAGGCGCTGCGGATGCTCTGCGACCGTCGTGAAGCTCTCACCAGACGTCGGGTCCAGACCGTCGACCGACTCCAGGCCCTGTTGGCCGAACTCCTGCCGGGGCAGGCGAAACGCGATCTCACCACCGGTCAGGCCAAGGCCATGCTCGCCAGTGTCAGGCCACGAGACATCGCGGGCAAGACCCGCCGGCGCATCGCAGCCGAAGAGCTCGCCGAGCTGATCGCGGTCGAGGCCAAGATCAAGAAGTCCACCGCCGAGCTCAAGTCCATCGTGCTGGTTCGTGGCTCCCGACTGATGGAGCTTCGCGGTGTCGGGCCTGTCGTTGCAGCGCGCGTGCTGGCCGACGTCGGCGACGTCACCCGCTTCGCCGACCGCAACCGGTTCGCGTCGTGGACCGGCACTGCACCACTCGATGCATCTTCCGGTGAGCAGAACCGGCACCGACTCTCCCGAGCCGGGAACCGGCGGATGAACCATATGATCCACATCGTGGCCATCAGTCAGATACGCCTCGACACCGACGGACGTGCCTACTACCAACGCAAGCGAGCCGAGGGCAAGAAGCCGCTCGAGGCGATCCGGTGCCTCAAGCGCAGAATCTCCGACGCTATCTACCGACAGCTCCTCGAAGACGCCCAGATCGAAGCCGAACACAACCCAGGCGCGGATCCGGGAGGGCACTGCAGGGCGTCTCAAAAATCCAGCGCGGTCGACCTTCCCCTGCTCATCGACACTCGGATCAGCCACTTCCCGGACCCGCAGAGAAGACGCTACGCCCGACCGGTTGACAACAGAAGGGAGCCGGTAAGACGCAGCACGAGAACGTGGATGACATCGGTTTGGCGTTCCCCAAGCTGCGCCAGGTGGATCCGCCCAGGACTGGTCGATCCCGCCGTTGTTCAGTCGAGAATCCATTCTTTGAGCCAGCGGCTTCGCAGTAGTGCCTGTAGGAAGAACGGATCTTCGGCGATAAGGCGTTGCGCCTCGTCGGTGGACTCGGCCTCAAAGGTCAGGAGGCCGCCCGACCGGTCAACAAACGGCCCACCGCGGCATTCGCGCAGGGCGAGGCCTTGCCAATAGGCCGCGTGTTGGGGCGCGACAGCGCGTATTCGGTCGGGCTCGTCAGCCATGAAGTAGAAGTAGGCAAACCTCATCCTGGATCATCCTGCGTGCGCATGGTGGCCGGAGTAGAGCCGTACACGGAACAGCATCACGCCGATCATCGCCAGGCACGCCACCCCGCAAACGCTCGGAAGCAGGTCGGCCAGGGCGATGATGCCGAGCCCGTAGGCGGCAAGCACGAGGACGCCGGCGATGATGGCAGCTGCCGCCATCTCGAGCGTGGGTCGCCACTCCATTCCCGAGAGCCGCATCCAGACGACCATCGAACCGGCGAGGACCGCGGCGACGATCATCACCGCCAGTGCGGGAGCTTGCTCCCACGTGTCGGCGGAGAACCCCAGGATCACCGCGGCACCGTAGTACAGCGCCCCCAGGACGCCGAGACTGACGCACATCACGACGCACATCTGGAGCAGGTGAAGTCCGAAACGAGCGGCTGGCTTTGCGGCTCCTGCGATCGGTCCACCGCGGACAGGAGCCTTGTCCGCTGATCTCACGTGCATTGCGACTCGCATGACGACCCCTTTCGGTTCAGGGCCCGAGAAGCCGGTTGCTGCGCCCGATGCAGGCGCCGGGTTACGATCCGGAAGCGGTCACCTGGCACAGCCGGACTTGGCCCTTTCTCGCCACGATCCGCTGGGGTCGGTGCGCTAAGAAGGGCCTGAAGTCCCGGGCCATCGAGGCCTTAGGCACCTCCGAACTGCACTGCGTTTCTGGTACGCGGCAGTGTCCTATTGCCGGCCAGGACTGGTGCCGCCAGAACCCCGCGAACCCACCGGCATCGATCCAGCACCGGCGCTCGCGCGGCGATTAGACGCAGGTGTCAGTGCCGCGGTGTCCGATCGAGAGTCTGCTCTCGCGGCGGTTCTAGGACGTCAGGAGTGAGGCGATCCTGGACGTCCTGAGTGATGTGCTCCGCGTGGCGCTCAATCTGGCCGAGGTACCAGCTCTTCACGGACGGCACGAAGGCGATTCCGATAACGAGCGCAAGCGCGATCCGCTTTCTGGTCCGCTTCGACAGCAAGAAGTCGTAGTCACTGGTGTCGAAGATGTCCACGGACGCACAATCTCACCGACCGCCGACAATTCTGGGGACGGGCAGTCAAGGTCCACGGCTCACGCGGCCAACGACAAGGTGCCGCGGACAGGCGGCGGTAAGACGCGCTTCCGGTCGACCCAACGTCACCAGAGCGGCAGAGCCGTGGCGATCGATTCAAGGACGGGCTCTCGGCCGCTGCAGCCGATGCCCCGAACTGACCTGGACGATCTTCCAAACGAGGTCGTCCGCCGCGCGCGTCGCGTGAAAGAGATGATCGAAGATCACGGGAACCACCGACGGATTCACCCCGAAGCCTTAAGTGATTGGTGACCACATGCACTCACTGTTGGTTTGGCTCGCGAAATGCAAGCAGGCTGTCTCCGCGGCCGTGTCGCTTCAAGAGCTGTCTGGGGTGGGCCGCCGTCCTCGTTGGTAAGAGTCCCTGGTTACAGAGTCAAGAACCTACAGTCGACTGGCGCCGTCCATTGGACCGCACATCGGGGTCCAATCCGACGTTGTGCCGCTGGACTACCTCTGCAGCGGTCTCCATGTCGCCACTTTCAATGGCATCGATGAGTTCGCGGTGAACCTGCAGTCGCTCTGCGTGAAACTCCGAGAGGGGAACGAGGCCCACGCTTCTCACTGAGGTCGTGTGCTCCTCGACTAGGTCAAGTAAGGACAGGTACAGCGAACTGAGCATTTCTCTCTTCGCTGCGGCCGCGACCTTGGAGTGAAGATCCCAGTTCGCGTGGAGAAACTCGATGCCGTCCTCATCCTCGACCGCGTCAGCCATCCGTTTGAGGGCCCCGCGCATCGCTGCCAAGTCGGCCTCGGTCGCATACCGACACGCATCCTCCGCGATCAGAAACTCCAACGCGTTTCTGATCCGCACAGCTTCGGCGATGGTCGTGCGATCGATGTTGAGGCCGAGGAGGGCGTGTCCTAATCGCGCCATAGGCGATTGCTCGGCGACGAAGACTCCACCACCGGGGCCGGGTCGCACGGTGACAAGACCGCGTTCCTGCAGCAGTCGCAGCGTCTCATTGAACGTCCCCAAGGAGACGTTCACTGTCGCTCGCACCTCTTCCTTGGTGCCGAGCCTCACGCCAGCGTCCGAGCGGCTCACGATTGCGGCAAGTTCCGCCGCGGCAATCCCGGCGCGTGAAGGCCCAAAAGAGGTCAGTCTCGACATGTTGCGTCCCCGCGATCACTAGTCACAGCAATCATTGTAAACGAATCTATTGGTTCTTGACAGTCGCGAAGCCACAGGCAACACTCAGAAACAATTATGAAGGATAGCACTGAATCGGCAACTGGACAGGGTTGGCCCTGCCCAGAGTTGCATGCGAGAGGCCGACTGGCGCTCGCCACCTTGCGTGCGTCGCATGGGTCAAGCCGTCTGGCTCGCGTGTGCGGTGCACCTTCGGACGACCTTCGCGTTAGGCGGTACACGCATGAATGAGGCCTCGTCTCGCAGTCACATGGTCATTGACGGTCGAGCCTGTCCTGCGGAAGCGAGCGAGTGGTTCGAGGTCTACAACCCGGCCACTGGTCAGGTGCTGGCAGAGGTGCCGCGCGGCCGCGCCGTAGACATCGCGGCTGCCACCATGGCAGCGCAAAACGCGTTTCCTGCCTGGCGAGATGCGTCGCCGTCCATCCGAGCGCGCGCCCTCTACGAACTGGCAGATCTGCTTGAGGCCGAACTTGAGGACCTCGCAAAGTTGTTGAGCCGTGAGACGGGGAATGCCCTGAGGACTCAGGCGAGGCCCGAGATGGCGTCGACGGTCTCGATCCTTCGCTACTTCGCGGGGGTTGCCGGTGAGATGAAGGGCGAGACAGTCCCGTTGGCCACCAACCTGCTCAACTTCACCGTTCGGGCACCGCTTGGCGTGGTCGGCGCCATGACCCCATGGAACGCGCCTGCCCAATTGGCTGTGGTCAAGGCGGCTGCGGCGATCGTGATGGGGAACACGTTCGTACTTAAAGCCTCTGAAGAGGCGCCACTGACGGTGTTACGTATCGCGACACTTGCTCAACGCGTGCTGCCGCCGGGTGTCTTTAGCGTGGTGACCGGAATGGGTCCAGAGGCGGGGGCGGCGCTGCTCACGGACCCTCATGTCAACAAGCTGTCCTTCACTGGCTCCACGCGAGTCGGGCGATTAGTGATGGCGGCCGCCGCCGAACGTATCGTTCCTGTCTCGCTCGAGCTAGGAGGCAAGAGTCCAGCGGTCGTGCTTGCGGACTCCGACGACGATGCGACCGCCGCTGGTGTTTTGAACGGGATGCGGTTTCACCGCCAGGGGCAGTCGTGTACGGCGGGAAGCCGCCTGTATGTCCATTCCTCGATCTACGACAATTTCATCGCGCGCCTGAAGAGCCACCTGGAAGAACTAGTGGTCGGCGATCCGATGGACGAGGCGACGGACATGGGATCGCTGATCAACGGTACCCAGTTCGAGCGCGTTCGCGAGTACGTGCGGCGTGCCATCGCCGATGGCGCCGAGCTGATCGCCGGCGACGATCCTGCCGACGCCTTGGAAGGCCCGGGTTATTACCTGCGGCCTGTCCTGTTGGGCCAGGTGCCGCAAGACCATCCCGCCGCGTGCGAGGAGATCTTCGGGCCCGTGATGGTCGTTGACCGCTGGAGCGACGTAGATGAACTGGTGGACCGCTGCAACGACTCGCCCTATGGGCTGGCCGCCTACGTGTGGGCTCATGACATCACTCACGCGTTGAACATCGCTCGCCGTCTCGAAGCCGGCTGGGTGCAGATCAATCGCGGCTTGGGTCAACTGCCCGGCATGTCATATGGCGGGATCAAAGCCAGCGGTATCGGCGGGGAGTTCTCCCTTGAGACGGCGCTCGACGCATTCACTCAGCGCAAGACCGTCACCGTCGCCCTGTAACCCAACCATCTCTTCAACATCGCTTGCAGGCCCGCATAGAAAGAAGGAAAGCAATGAACAGCCAGCCGATCGCGAGCTACACCTCGAAGGGAGACGTCGACCTTGATGTTGATGTCTCCAAGATGACCCGGGACGAGTTGATCGCGCACAACCTCAGGGTTGTTGAGGCGCATTTCCACAACGAGAACCCGGATCTGGTGGACAAGGCAATCGCCCTCTACGGCCCCGAGATCGTTTGGGAGGCGCCAGCGCGTGGACTGGTCTACACCGACCCCGCGGAGGTCAAGAGCGCATACCTTGGCATCTACCGCACGGTTCGGTTCAACAAGGCGACGACCCTGCGTCGATTCGCGACCGAGCACTTTGTCTTCGACGACCAGATCATCGACATGACAGTCGTCGGGGATGAGATGCCGAACCTCAACTTTGAGCCAGGTGAGCGGATCAGCATGCGTCTTGTGCACTGCTTCGAGATGAAGAACGGACGCATCGCTCGGGAGATCGCCTACGAGATCTCTCGACCTTTCCAGGGCGCCACGGATGTCGACTCCATCCCGGAGGGAGCGGTCAGCGAGGTGTTCGGCGATGGTTCTCATGTGGGCCAGTGAGATCAGCCGGAAAGCGCACCGACAAACGAAAGCAGCAAGCAAATGAAACTCACTGGATTCACCGTTGACGGCGTGCGGCGCATCGGCGCGATCGAGGGCGACAAGGTGCGGGACCTCGGTACCGCCAAGGCGTTCTATGACGACTCTGCCAGCCGCCTTCGGGCTGAGGGAGGGGATCGGTACGACGTGACGACTCTTGACCTCGCTCCAGCGGTCCCCGAAACAGCGCGCGTCTTCTGTGTGGGAATCAATTACCGCAGCCATGCGGGCGAGTCGATGGACCTGGCCGGACTCGACGAGCCAAAGGTTCCGATGGTCTTTGGTCGTTGGCAGCAGTCTTTGGTGACAGACGGGGTCGCGGTGCCGGTCCCTCCGAAAGAGCCCGGGCTCGATTGGGAAGTCGAACTTGCCGTCGTCATGGGGCGCCGCGTCTGGCAGGCCGATGAGTCCACCGCGATGGACGCAGTCCTGGGGTACGCGGCATTCAACGATCTCAGCGCACGCACAAAGCAACTGGAGACAGCCCAGTTCACTCTGGGCAAGAACGCCGACCGCACTGGGCCCATCAGCTCTGTGGTTACAAAGGACGAGGTCGGGGATATCGAACGTGGCCTGAGGCTGACGACGACCGTGAACGGCGAGTTGATGCAGGACGGCAATACTCGGGAACTCATCCATGGCGTCGGCCGCATCATCGCCTACATCACCGACACCCTAACGCTGCTCCCCGGCGACATCATCGCGACTGGCACGCCTGGCGGCGTGGGCGCTGGTCGGAAACCTCCGGTGTTTCTCTCTGCAGGGGACGAGGTCGTCGTCACAGTGGAGTCCGTTGGCGCCGTTCGTACACCGATCGTCGCCGACATCTCTCGATGACTTTCCTGCGATCCATACGTACCGACCCTGGACGGCTTGCGAAGGGAGCGCTGCCGCATGCTGCACGGCGTTACCGTCATTGACCTAACGCGCGCACTGGCTGGACCACAGGCAACCATGATGCTGGGAGACCTAGGCGCTCGCGTCATCAAGGTGGAGTCACCTGCAGGCGGGGACGACAGTCGCGGATGGGGTCCGCCGTTCCTGCGGGGACAACATGACGACGATCAGGAATCCACCTACTTCCTCTCCTGTAACCGGAACAAAGAGTCAATCACCCTCGATCTGAAGTCAGAGAAGGGCAGGCAGACTCTCTCGGCCTTGGTGCAACGGGCGGATGTGTTCATTGAGAACTTCAGGACGGGCACTTTAGACCGGCTGGGATTCGGCCATTCCCGGCTCCGCGAACTCAATGACAGCCTGATCATCGCCTCCATAACGGGATTCGGCCACGACGGGCCGGAGGCCGCGCGGCCCGGCTATGACCAGATCGCACAGGGCGAAGCCGGGATTATGAGTCTGAGCGGCGATCCCGACGGCGAACCGATGAAGGTTGGGATCCCCTTAGGCGACCTCCTGGCCGGCATGAACATTGCGTTTGGGATAGTCGCCGCGCTGTATGAGCGCCAGCTGACCGGAAATGTGCGCGTCGTGCGGACGAGTCTCCTCGCGAGTCTGGTCAGCGCACACGCCTTTCAGGGAACACGCTGGACTCTGGCCGGCGACTTGCCCACGCGCAACGGGAACCATCATCCGTCGATCGCTCCGTACGGCATGTTCGAGACGGCGGATGCGCCGATTCAGGTGGCGGTCGGCAACGAGACCCTATGGCGCCGCTTTGCCAGGTTGCTCGGCATCGACCCAGAAGATCGGCACTTGGATACGAACCTCCAACGCGTGCGCAACCGCGACAGGCTCACGGAGCGGATCAATCGCATCACGGCATCGCGGACGGCTGAGGAGTGGTTACGTGCGCTTGACCAGGTGGGAGTGCCCGCAGGTCGCGTAAGAACGCTCGAGGAGGTGTATGGATGGGACCAAGTGG
>JBQCEF010000348.1:0-5844 GCA_051960495.1 Nocardioides sp.
CGGGTTTGCCGGCCGGGCCGATGACCGTCGTGTGCAGCGACTGGTACATGTTGAACTTCGGCATCGCGACGTAGTCCTTGAACCGGCCCGGGATCGGGTTCCAGCGGTTGTGCAGGACACCGAGCACGCCGTAGCACTCCTGGTCGGTGTCGACCAGGATGCGGATGCCGACCAGGTCGTAGATGTCGGAGAACTCGCGGCCGCCGTGGATCATCTTCTGGTAGATCGAGTAGTAGTGCTTCGGCCGGCCGGTGACGACCGCCTTGACCTTGGCGTCGCGGAGGTCGGACTCGACCTGCTCGATCACCCGGGCGAGGAACTGGTCGCGCGACGGCGCCCGCTCGGCGACCAGGCGGACGATCTCGTCGTAGATCTTCGGGTGCAGGGTCGCGAACGCGAGGTCCTCGAGCTCCCACTTGAGGGTGTTCATGCCGAGCCGGTGCGCGAGCGGCGCGTAGATGTCGAGGGTCTCGCGGGCGATGCGCTCCTGCGCCTCCTGCCGGAGGTAGCGCAGCGTGCGCATGTTGTGCAGCCGGTCGGCGAGCTTGATGACGAGCACGCGGATGTCGCGGCTCATCGCCACGATCATCTTGCGGATGGTCTCGGCCTGGGCGGTGTCGCCGTACTTGACCTTGTCGAGCTTGGTGACGCCGTCGACGAGCAGGGCGACCTCGTCGCCGAAGTCGTGCCGCAGCTCGTCGAGCGTGTACGGCGTGTCCTCGACCGTGTCGTGCAGCAGCGACGCCACGAGCGTCGGCTCGGTCATGCCGATGTCGGCGAGGATCGTCGCCACCGCGAGCGGGTGGGTGATGTAGGGGTCGCCGCTCTTGCGCATCTGCGTCGCGTGGAGCTTCTCCGCGACGAGGTAGGCGCGCTCGAGCAACGCGAGGTCGGCCTTCGGGTGGTTGGCCCGCACCGCCCGGTAGAGCGGCTCCAACACTGGGTTCCCGGGCTGGGCCTTGGTGGTCATCCGAGCCAGGCGCGCACGCATCCGACGGCCCGAGGGAGGTCCGCCCGGAGCACGCGGGGCAGCCTCCGGCTCCGCCTCGACGGGCGGGCTGGCGACACGCTCCTCGGCCACAGCACTCCTCCCGATCGGACGTCAGGTCACAAGTGTAGGCGTCCGACGTCTGCGGCTCAGACGGTGCGCAGCGAGTGCAGCTGCAGGTCGCCCAGCACGTGGCGCCCGGCGAGGAAGCCGAGCTCCAGAAGGACGGCGAACGCGTGCACGTGCACCCCGCACTCCTCGACGAGCTCGCGGGTCGCGACGGCCGTCCCGCCGGTGGCCAGCACGTCGTCCACCAGCAGCACCCGGTCGCCCGGGGAGAACGCCTCCTGCTGGACCTCGAGGGTCGCCTCGCCGTACTCCAGCGCGTAGGAGACGGCGTGCACCGGGCCGGGCAGCTTGCCGGCCTTGCGGACCGGCACGAAGCCCGCTCCCAGGGCGAGCGCGACGGGAGCGGCGAGGATGAACCCGCGCGCCTCCATCCCGACGACCTTGTCGACGACGACCTCTCCGTTCTCGTCACGACCTGCGGCGGCGAGCGCCTCGACGACCCCGGTGAACCCCTCGTGGTCGGCCAGCAGCGGGGTGATGTCCTTGAACACCACCCCCGGCTTCGGGAAGTCGGGGACGTCGCGGATCAGCCGGTCGAGTACCCCCGCCAGCTGGTCGTCGTCCATGCTCATCCGGTCACTTCTTGCCGCGCTGCGAGCGCGGCTTGCGGGTCGGCTGCGCGCGCTTGGACGACGCCGACGGCGAGACCGGCCTGGACGCGGGCCGCTCCCCCGCCGTGTAGCGCGGAGTGCGGACCGGAGCGCCCGGCTCGTCAGCAAGGTCCTCGTCCTCGATCGCGTCGCGCTCGGCGCGCGCCGGACGCCCGGCGGGCGGCTCGTCGTAGACCGGCATGTCCTCGGTGTAGGCGGGGACGTCGGCGAACGGGTCGACCTGCTTGCGCTTGTGTGCGCGCATCGCGCGGGCGTCACCGGCCTTGATGCCCGGCTCCATCTCCTTGAGGTGCACGGCGAGCGGGGTCGCGATGAACACCGAGGAGTAGAGCCCGGCCGCCATGCCGACGAGCAGCGCGAGCGCGAGGTCCTTCAGCGCACCGGAGCCGAGCGAGAAGACGCCGACGTAGAGCAGCGCACCGACGGGCAGCAGCGCCACGATCGAGGTGTTGATCGAGCGGACCAGGGTCTGGTTGACAGCGAGGTTCGCCGCGGCGCGGTAGGTCTGGTGCTTGCGAGCAGCGACCTTGGTGTTCTCGCGGACCTTGTCGAAGACGACCACGGTGTCGTAGAGCGAGAAGCCGAGGATCGTCAGCAGGCCGGTCACCGTGGCCGGCGTGACCTCGAAGCCCGACAGCGCGTAGACCCCGACGGTGATGATCATGTCGTGGAACAGCGCCACGAGTGCCGCCACCGACATCTTCCACTCGCGGAAGTACGCCCAGATGAACAGCACCACGAGCACCAGGAAGACGACCAGCCCGATCAGGGCCCGGTTGGCGACCTGGGCGCCCCAGGTGGCTCCGATCTCGTCGGAGCTGATGTCGGCGGCGGTGACCCCGGCGGCGTCCTGGATGACCTGCGAGAGCTCGGTGGACTGGTCGTTGCTCAACGGCTCGGTCTGGATCCGGATGTTGTTGTCGCCCGAGGTGTTCACGATCGGCGCCGAGGCGCTCTCGATCCCGGAGGAGGCGACCGCGTCACGGATCGTCTCGACCGCCTGGTCGTTCGCCTGGCCGGCCGGCATCGAGACGCGGTACTCGACGCCGCCCTCGAACTCGATGCCGAGGTTGAGGCCCTTGAAGAGCAGCCCCGAGACGGCGACGGCGATGATCACGGCCGAGATGGCGTACCAGAGCAGCCGTCGACCGACGAAGTCGATCGAGAAGGAGCCGTCGTACAGCTGGTGGCCGAAGTGGGCGGTCTTGCTCATCGGGTACCCCCTGCGACGGACGGACGGCCGGACGGCGCGATGCGGTCGATCCCGATCGTCTCCGCAGACAGGCCGGAGAACTTGTGTCCGGTGTTGAAGAACTTGAAGGTCGCCAGCCAGCTGACCATCGGCTTGGTGAACATGAAGAAGACCAGCAGGTCAATCAGCGTGCTGATGCCCAGCGCGAAGGCGAAGCCCTTCACCACGCCGATCGCGAAGATGTAGAGCACCACCGCGGCCAGCAGCGACACGGCGTCGGCCGCGAGGCAGGTGTTCCGGGCGCGGGTCCAGCCGGACTCGACGGCCACGCGCATGGACCTGCCGTCGCGCATCTCGTCGCGGATGCGTTCGAAGTAGACGATGAACGAGTCCGCGGTGATGCCGACCGCCACGATCAGACCGGCGATGCCGGGCAGGGTCAGGGTGAAGTTGACCGCCTGGCTCATCGCGAGGACCACGGCGTAGGTCACGATGCCGGCGACGCCCAGCGAGGCGACGACCACGATGCCGAGGCCGCGGTAGTAGATCAGGCAGTAGACGATGACGAGCAGCAGCCCGATCCCGCCGGCCCACAGGCCTCCGGAGAGCTGGTCGGCGGCGAGCGTCGGGCCCTCCTCGGTGACCGACGGTGCGGTGAACGTCAGAGGCAGGGCGCCGTACTTGAGGCTGTTGGCCAGCGTCTGCGCCTCCTGCTGGGTGAAGTCACCGCTGATCTGCGCCTGGCCGTTCGGGATCACGCCGTTCACGACGGGCGCGCTGATCACCTGGCCGTCGAGCACGATCGCGAACTGCTTCTGCTGACCGGTGATCGGGCTGGTCTCGTTGACGATCGCGCGGGTCACGTCGGCGAAGGTCTGGCGTGCCGACTTGTCGAAGGTCAGGTCGACGACCCACTGGACCTGCTGGGCGGGAATGCCGGCCTCGGCCTTGGTGAGCTGGGTTCCCTGGATGACCGAGGCGGAGAGCAGGTACTTCACGCCGTCGGAGTCACAGGTGATGAGCGGCTTGTCCTTGACGTCGGCGACGGGCTTCGCCGCCTCGCCCGGCTTGGGGCACGTGTAGGCGGCGAACTTCTTCAGCCACTTCTCACCGGGGTTGTCCATCCACTTCAGCGGCTGGTCGACCGGCGCGCCCTGCTGGGTCACCGACGGCGCCGCCGGGGAGGGCGCCGCGCTGGGCTCGGCAGTCGGCGAGGGCTTGTCGGACTTCTTCTTGTCCTTCTTCTTGCCGTCCGCCGCGAGCAGGCCGCCGGAGAGGGCCCGGTTCTTCGGGGAGGCCGACGCCTTCGGCTTCTTGGTCGAGTCCGGGGACGCCGTCGCCTCCGGGCTGGCGTTGTCGCTCGCCGAGCCGCTGGCGCCGTCGCTCGGTGACGCGCTGGGCGAGGGCGCCGGCTGCCCGGCGCCGACCGCGGCGACGAGGCGGAACCGCAGCTGCGCGGTCTGCTTGACCGCGTCGACGAGGTTCTTGGCGTTCTGGCCGGGGATCTCCACCACGATGTTGCGGTCGCCCTGGACTGCCACCTCGGCCTCGGCGACGCCCTGGCCGTTGACGCGCTGGTCGATGATGCCGCGAGCTTCCGCGAGCTTCTCGGGGGTGATCGACTCCCCGGTGGCGGTGCTGGCCTCCAGCGTGATCCGGGTGCCGCCCTGCAGGTCGAGCCCGAGCTTGGGCGTCCACTGGCCGCCCAGTGCCACGCCGGCGTACAGGACTGCCGTCAGCAACCCGAAGATCATCAACCGGCGCCCGGGACGGGACGCTTTCTTCGCCACTACGTTTCGCTCCTCAAGATGTGGGCAACGAGCCCGCTTGCGTCCGTCAGCCCTGGTTCTCGGGCCGGGTGTCGGGCGTGGTGTCCCCCGGCTGCGCCGGGTCCGCCGGCTCGACCTGCTCGATCGCCGGCTGGTCGTCGGTGTCCACGACGCGCACGACGGCCTGGCGGGCCACCTTCACCTGCGTGCCGGGGGCGAGCTCGAGCTGGAGCGTCTCGTCACCGAGGGAGACGACGCGGCCGTAGATGCCCGACCCGAGCATCACCTCGCTGCCCACGTGCACCGCCGACTGCGTCGCGGCGAGCTTCTGCTGCTGGCGCCGCGCGGGGCGCACCACCAGGAACCAGAACACGAGCACGATCAGGACGAAAGGCAGCAAAGACGCCCAGTCTTTCACGAGGGAAACTCCTAGCAGTGGGATGCGTGGGCATGGCGCGACACCCGAGACGGCCCGGCCAACGGTCGAGTCTAACGGCACGTGCTGTCTGTCACGGACGCCGGTGGCGGCCCGCGGGTCACGGTTCGGTCTCGGAGCCCGGTGTGGCGCCGTCCCTCAGTCGTCGTCGCCGTCGAACAGCGACCGCTCACCGGCGAAGGGGGCCGCCGCGGGCACGGCGAGCCCGAGGTGCTGCCACGCGGCCGGCGTCGCGACGCGCCCCCGCGGGGTCCTGGCCAGGAAGCCCATCCGCACCAGGAACGGCTCGGCCACCTCCTCGACGGTCTCCCGCTCCTCACCGACCCCGACCGCGAGCGTGCTGACCCCGACGGGGCCCCCGCCGAAGCGCCGGCAGAGCACGTCGAGCACAGCGCGGTCGAGCCGGTCGAGGCCGGACTGGTCGACCTCGTAGAGGTCCAGGGCGCGGTGGGCCACCTCGAGGGTGACGACACCGTCAGCGCGCACCTGGGCGTAGTCGCGCACCCGGCGCAGCAGCCGGTTGGCGATGCGCGGGGTGCCGCGCGACCGGGAGGCGATCTCGGCGGCGCCCTCGTCGGTCAGGGTCACCCCGAGCAGGCCTGCGGAGCGTCGCGCGATCAGGTCGAGCTCGGCGGGCTCGTAGAACTCCAGGTGGGCGGTGAAGCCGAACCGGTCCCGCAACGGCCCCGGCAGCAGGCCGGCGCGGGTGGTGGCCCCGA